>CAZGZY010000120.1:0-3710 GCA_964530365.1 uncultured Candidatus Saccharimonadales bacterium | reverse complement strand
GGGGGTATAAGAGCATGCCGTATTGCCCGCGGTGCGAGACGCCGCTCTCGAACTTTGAGGTGAATGAGGGGTACAAGGACGATGTGCCGGACCCGAGCCTGTACGTGAAGTTTAAGCTAGTGGACGAAGACGCGAGCATGCTGGCTTGGACGACGACGCCGTGGAGCTTGAGCGGGAATGGCGCGGTGGCAGTGCATCCGGGCGAGAACTATGCCTACGTGAAGGTGAAAGATGATGCGGGGCGCGACGAGGTGTTGGTGCTGGCCGAGAAGCGGCTGGCGGCGCTGAAGGGTGATGCGCCTGAGGCGCTCAAGACGGTGAAGGCGGAGGAGCTGGTGGGTAAGCGGTATGAGGCGCTGTTTGAGCTGGAGAAGCTGGAGCAGTACGAGGGCTACGAGAATTTGTACCACGTGCGATTGAGCGACCACGTGAGCGTGGAAGACGGCACGGGTGTGCTGCATGTGTCGGCGGCGTATGGCGAGGACGACCTCAAGATTGGCCAGGATAATGGCTTTCCGGTGCTGATGACGGTGGACGCCAGTGGGCATTTGAAGCCGGGGCTGGGCCATGATGAGGTGACGGGGAAGTTTTTCAAGGGCGCGGACAAGATGATCGTGGAGCTGCTGACGGAGGCGGGGAGGGTGTACGCGGCCGAGACGTTTACGCACACGTATCCGTTTTGCTACCGGTGTGACTCGCCGCTATTGTACTATGCGATCTCGACCTGGTTTGTGGCGGTGAGCCAGATTAAGGATGAGTTGCTCGCGACGGCTGAGGCGATTGATTGGCAGCCGGGGCACATTAAGGAAGGGCGGTTTGGTAAGTGGCTGGAGGGCGCCCGCGACTGGGCGATCTCGCGCAACCGGTACTGGGGTGCGCCAATGCCGATCTGGGTGAACGAGGCTGACGAGACGGACTACATCGTGGTGGAGAGCCTGGACGAGCTGGTGAAGCTGGCTGGTCTGGACGGCAAGCCCGAGGACTTGCACCGGCCGAAGATTGATGATGTGGTGATCGAGCGGGATGGCAAGAAATATCGGCGGATCGAAGAGGTGTTTGACTGCTGGTTTGAGAGCGGATCGATGCCAGCGGCGCAGCAGCATTATCCGTTTGAGAATAAACAGGTGTTTGAGACGAGCTACCCGGCGGATTACATTGGCGAGAGCTTGGACCAGACGCGGCTGTGGTTTTATGTGTTGCACGTTTTGAGCACGATTGCGTTTGGGAAGCCGGCGTATCGGAATGTGCTGGTGAGCGGCATGGTGATGGCGGCCGATGGCCAAAAACTGAGCAAGCGGCTGAAGAATTACCCGCCGGTGGAGGACGTGTTCTCGACCGAGGGCGCCGACACGCTACGGTTTTACTTGCTGGGCAATGACCAAGCGGTGGGCGCCGACTACATGCGGTTTAACCGGGACGCCATGAAGGATATTCAGCGCAACGTGTTTGGGACGCTGTGGAACACGTATTCGTTTTTGAGCATGTACGCGGAGATCGATGGCTGGGAGCCACCGAAGAAACTGGCGCGGCCGACGAGCGGTAACGTGCTTGATACCTGGATGCTGGCGCGGCTCGACGAGACAACGGCGCTGGTGACGGAATCGGCCGACGCATATGAGCTGGCGCAGGCGCTGCGACCGCTGCGATTGCTCGTTGACGATTTGTCCAACTGGTATGTGCGAAGATCCAGAAGGCGGTTTTGGAAGAGCGAAGACGATGGTGATAAGCAAAGCGCCTACGTAACTTTGCACTACACGCTTTGTAGAATTGCCCAACTTCTGGCACCATGGAGCCCGTTTGTGGCTGATAAGCTGTGGCGGGGGCTGACGGAAGGCATGGATGAGGCGAGGAGCGTGCATTTGAGCGATTGGCCGGTGGCGGGGGAGGTGGATGCCGTGGCGTTGGAGCAAATGGCTCAGGCTCGCGAGTACATTACGGTTGGCTTGGCGCAGCGGGCCGAGGGTAAGATTAAGGTGCGGCAGCCGTTGGCTGGAGTTGCGGTGCCGAAATTGGATGACGCGTACCGGGGGATTATTGCTGAAGAACTGAATGTCAAAGTGGTGACTTGGGGCAAAGAAGTGAAGTTAGATACGAAAATTACCCCTGAACTCAAAGCCGAGGGCATGATGCGGGATGTGGTGCGGCATGTGCAGAATGCGCGCAAAGCGGCGGGGTTGGAGGTGGATGACCGGATTGAGCTAATGCTGGAGACGCCGTCGAAGGAGTTGGCGGAAGCGATTCGCAACCATGCCGTGACGATTAAGGCCGAGACGTTGGCGACGGAGCTCAAGACTGAAGGTGCGAGCGGCGAAGTGCCGGTGAGGGTGGATGGAGCTGAGCTGTTTGTGGGGGTGAAGAAAGTTTAATTTCGACGGTGTGATTTGTAGTTTCGGGGTGGCTACTTGGCGGCGGCGTTATTGTCTTGCGCGAACTAGTGGACTTTTTCCACTAGTTACTTGAGGCTTGGCTCAAGCAGATAATTGTGCCTACACAGAGCCATTATTTGGCTCTTGACAGTGATCTAGTTGGGCTAAGTGGAAAAAGTCCACTAGTAGGTGGACGTGTGCTGAAATTATTTGCGTCGAGGCCATTTGCGCGGGCGGGTGATTGGGCCGCAAAATGGCGAAAATGTCGATGCACAAACCCTACAGCGGCGTACTAGAGCAGCGTGATAACGTGGCCCTCGTGCGGGCGGAGCTCGACGGTGGCGAGGTCTACGGGCAAGCCCTCAAGGTCGCTATGGGTGGAGTACATGAGCACGCCGCGGCCGAGTGAGGTATGGACTCGCGTGGGCTCGCCTCCGAAGTTGAGCAGGATGGCAAGAGCGTGGCCGTTGTGCTCGCGGGTGTAGCCAAAGACGGCCGGGTTGTCGAGATGGAGGGGGATGTAGGCACCGTACTGCAGGATGGGCGAGAAATTGCGCAGGTGGATGAGTTTGCGGTAAAGGGCGAGCAAAGAACCTGGGTCGCTGGTTTCCGAGACGACGTTGACGGATTTATAGTTGGCGGCCACCGGCAGCCAGGGCTCTGCTGTGGAGAAGCCGGCGTGGGCGGCGGCCGACCATTGCATGGGCGTGCGTTCGGGGTCGCGGCCGAGGCCGAGGCCGGGCACGCGCTTTTCGAACGGATCTTGCACGCGGCTCGGCGGGATCGGCACGTCGGTCAGGCCGAGCTCCTCGCCGTAGTAAATGAAGGCTGCGCCGGGCAAGGTGAGGAGCATCATGGCGGCGGTGCGGGCGGCGGCGTGGCCGATGCGGCTGGCCAGGCGCGAGCGGTCGTGGTTGCCTAGCACGTAGACCGGCAGGTGGCCGGGCGCCAGGCGGGCCTGGAGCTGGTCGACGAAGTTTTTGAAGGCCACGGCGTTCCAGGGCAAATGGAGCCCCTCGAAATTGAAGGGCGCCGAGACATCGGAGAGGTAGTTGTCATAGATTTTGATGTATTCTGCGACGATATTGCGCCGGTCGGGGTAGGTTTCGGTGACCATAAAGCGGCCCTCGTATTCCTTGACCACGCGGGCCATTTCGTGGAGGTAGAAGAAGCGGTTGGGGCCGTCTTGGCTGTGGTGGCGGTGAAACTTGTGGTAGGGGTCGTCGGTGTCGGGGACGTAGTGCGGGTTGGGGGGATTGTCGCGAAACTCGGGGTCTTTGGCCATCCAATCGACGGCGTCGACGCGCAGGCCGTCCACGCCGAGGTCGAGCCAGAAGCGGATGA
>CAZGZY010000119.1:0-3714 GCA_964530365.1 uncultured Candidatus Saccharimonadales bacterium | reverse complement strand
TAGGCGCTGCCTCTGACCCTTCTCCGTGCCGATGTAGGCGGTCAGGTAAGCCGCCGAGGCGCGTACGGCCTCCGTCTGAGCGCGGGTGAGAACCTGCGCCGCTCGAGCGGGCCAATCGGTTTGATCGAGGTCCTCGATTCGCGGCCAGAACTCCGACGCGCGGGCCGGGGTCGGGGGCCATGGGGTGCTCTATGGGCCGGGCGGCCCGGCCCTCGCCTCGGTTGTGCCCGCCGGCGCCGGGCTTTGTCTCATTTCGGGCGTCACTGACCCGGTGTGGGGCTCATGCAGCGGTGGCGGTGGGGTAGCTTCGCTTGATGGCCTCACCAACGTCCTCACCATCACCGGCACTTCCGGCTCGGGATCGACCATTACCATCGACAATGCCACCACCGGCGCGGCCAAAGGCATCGCTAGCTTCAACTCTGGCAACTTCAGTGCGGCTTCGGGCGTCATCAACACCATCCAGGGCATCGCCACCACCTCCAGCCCCACCTTTGCCGGCCTCAGCCTCACCGCACCCTTGGCCGTCACCAGCGGCGGCACCGGTGCTGGCACGCTCACCGCAGGCGGGGTGGTGCTGGCCCACGGCGCGGCCGCACTCTCGAGCCTCACCGGCTCCAACGGCCAATGCCTCGTGATCTCCGGCGGTGTCCCAGTGTTCCAAGGTTGCACCGGCCTGGGCGGCGTGGATTCGCTCGACACCCTCACCGGCCCACTCACCATTGCCAACTCAAGCGGCTCCGGCTCCATCATCACCATCCAAGACGCCTCCACCGGCCAAAAAGGCCTGGCCCGGTTCAACGCCACCAACTTCAGCTCCGCCTCCGGCACCATCAACACCATCCAAAACATCGACTCCACCGCCAGCCCCACCTTCGCCGGCGTCAACACCAACACCGTCACGCCTTCGGCCGCCCTTACGCTGGGCACCACCGGCCAAAGCTTCACCCTCCAAGGCAATGCCTCAAGCACCATAACCGCCACCGGCGGCCGCTTCACCACCACCATCGGCTTCACCGGCACGCCTACCGCTAACGTCACCTACAACTTCGACCGCACCGCGAGCGCCGGCCCTCACATCATTTGCACGGATGCCGGCAACTGCGCCGGTGTGGGCGGCGGCGTTACCACCACGGGCGGGAATGCCGATAAAATTGCCAAATTCACCGCCGCCGCCGGCATCGGCGACTCCAGCCTCACCGACACCGGCACCAGCGTCACTCTGGCCCCCACCGGCAACGGCGCCGCCACCTTCCAGGTCCAAAACGCCGCCACCCGCAGCCTGCTCAACGTCAACACCACGGCCAACACCATTACCCTTGGCAATATCACCAACACCGTCGGCCAAGGCCTCGCCGGCAGCCTCGTCTTCGCCGACGGCACAGCCGACAACCTCGGCGTCACCTTCACCGCCGCCACGCTCACCGGCAACCGCGGCATCACCATCCCGAACGCTAGCGGCACCATTGCCGTCTCCGCCACTGGTCCGCTGGCGCTCGACGCCACCGGCAACCTTACCTGTACTACCTGCATCACGAGCGGCGGGGGCGGGGGAGGCGCCGTCACCAGCCTCGATAGCCTCGCTGGCGCCCTCACCTTGGCCAACTCATCCGGCTCCAGCACCACCATCACTATCAACAACGCCGCCGCCGACGGCTCCACCAAGGGCATCGCGGCCTTTAATTCCACCAACTTCAGCGCGTCCAGCGGAGTCATTAACACCGCCCAAGACATCGCCTCCGGTTCCAGTCCTAGCTTCACCGGCCTCACGCTTACCGGTACCGCAACCATCCAAGGCGCCTCGGCCACCATCGGCAAAACCACCACCCAAGGCTCACTCGTCCTCCACGACGGCAACGGTCAAACCGCCAGCATCTCTGTTGGCAGTGGACTCGTGGCCGATACCTTGCTCGCCATCCCCACCACCGTCAGCGCCAGCGACACCTTCTGCCTGGTGACACTGGCCAACTGCACCGGCACCCCCGGTGTCTCGAGCCTCGACGGCCTCACTGGTGTGCTGACCATCAATAATTCGTCCGGCTCCGGGAGCGCGGTCACCATCAACGACGCTAACACCTCCGGCGCCAAAGGCATCGCCACCTTTAACTCCACCAACTTCCAGGCCGCCTCCGGCACAATCAACACCATCCAAAACATCGACTCGACCGCCAGCCCCAGCTTTGCCAGCCTCACGCTTACCGGCAACCTGGCCGTCCAGGGCGGACAGGCCACCCTCGGCACCGCCTCGCAGCAAGGCTCGCTCATCCTCCACGACGGCAACGGCCAAAAAGCCACCATCTCTATCAGCTCCGCCCAGCTCATCGACACCGCCATCGCCATTCCCACTGGCGTGAGCGCCAGCGACACCTTCTGCCTGGTGACCCTCGCCAATTGCGCCGGCGCCGGCGCAGTCACCAGCCTCGACACCCTCACCGGCGCGCTCACCATCAATAACTCCTCCGGCTCCAGCACCACCATCACCATCAACAACGCCGCCGCCGATGGCACCACCAAAGGCATCGCCACTTTCAACTCCACCAACTTCCAAGCCAGCTCCGGCGTCATCAACACAGCCCAAGACATCGCTTCCACCGCCAGCCCCACCTTCACAGCCATAAACACCAACACCATCACGCCCTCCGGCGCCCTCACACTCGGCGCGAACACTCAAAGCTTCACGCTCCAGGGCACCAGCGCCTCCACCATCACGGCCAAATCCGGCACCTTCACCACCACCGTCGGCTTTGCCACCCCCACCGCCAGCAACACCTTCCTCTTCCCCAACCTCGCCTCGGGCGGCCCCTACATCATCTGCACCGACTCCGGCAACTGCAACGGCGCCGGCGCCACTCTCCAAACCGCCTACACCAATTCCACCAGCCCCGAAATCACCGTCAACAGTACCAACGGCGCCCTCACCGTCCAAGACAACTCGTCGGCCATCGGCGCCAACCTCTTCGAGGTCCAAAGCAACGGCGGCGCCACCAAATATCTGGCTGTCAGCGCCACCGCCGCCAACCTGGCCGTCAGCACCATCCTCGCCGCCGGCAAAACCCTCACCCTCACCGGCGACGTCACTGCCAACCGCCCCGGCTCGCCCACCGACGGCATGCTCTACTACGACACCACCCTCCACACTCTGCTCCAATACAACGCCAACGCCAGTAACAACAAATGGCAAGCCGACCGCAGCGTTGCCACCAAAATTGTGGCCATGGGCACCGCCAGCGGCTGCTCCGGCAGCTCGCCCGTAGCCTCAGCCAACCCCGACGGCGCCGACTACATCACCACCAGCTGCACCAGCGCCCAAACCGTCATTAACAACGCCATCTCCGCTCTCCCCTCCGGCGGCGGTGTGGTCTACCTCATGGAAGGCACCTACATCACCAGCGGCGCCATTACTGTTCCGGCGGGCGTCAAGCTCCTCGGCGCCGGCCCCGCCACCATCATCAAGCTGGCTGACTCCACCAACTCGTCGATCAACATGATTAATGTCACCGGTAATGGCGCGCTTATCGAAAGCCTGCTTGTTGACCAAAATAGCGGCAACCAGACGAGTGGCACTATCGTCAGCGTCGCGGCCGACGCCGTGTTCTACTCATTTGTTGAGAACGTCAAAGCCGTCAACGGCCGTTCCGGCGCCATCCAGATAGGACAGGTTGGCCAGGCGATCGACAACCTCATCGACTGTACCAACGGCAGCGTCAGCGCCGC
>CAZGZY010000118.1:0-3778 GCA_964530365.1 uncultured Candidatus Saccharimonadales bacterium | reverse complement strand
TGCGGTGGGTGTCTTCGCGCTTTTTGACGGCGTCGCCAGTGTTGTTGTAGGCGTTCATGAGCTCATCGGCCAGGCGAGAGTCGAACCCCTTGCCGGACTTGTGGCGAGCGGCGGCCAGGATCCAGGTCATGGCCAGGTGGATCTTGCGGTCACCCCGGACTTCCATCGGTACCTGATAAGTGGCGCCACCGATACGCTTGGCTTTCACCTGCACGGCGGGCGCGACGTTCTTGAGGGCGCCTTCGAAGATTTCCAAAGCCGGCTGCTTAGCCTTGGCCTCGGCGGCTTCCAGCGCGCTGTAGACGAGCGTTTCGGCGAGGCGCTTCTTGCCGTCTTTCATGATCTTGTTGATCAGCTTGGTGACTAGCACATTGTTGTAGTGCAGGTCGGCGTCAATTACTCGTTTGAACGATTTGGTCTTCTTGCGTGGCATCTAACTTTTCCTTTCGGGATACTGCCGAGTGTGTCCGGACGGGCCGGTCGGCTGATGCTTTAATTAATGGTCGGGAGCAGACCTTAAGCGGTCTTTTCCTTCTTGGCGCCGTACTTGGAGCGGCCTTGCTTGCGCTTGGCTACACCCGCGGTGTCGAGGGCACCACGGATAATGTGGTACCGCACACCCGGAAGGTCCTTCACACGGCCGCCGCGGATGAGCACGACGGAGTGCTCTTGCAGGTTGTGGCCGATGCCCGGGATGTAGGCCGTGACTTCCATGCCGTTGGTAAGGCGCACGCGGGCAATCTTACGCAAGGCGGAGTTCGGCTTCTTCGGGGTGGTTGTCGACACCTTCACGCAGACCCCGCGCATAAACGGCGAGTTGAGGTTGTAGGTGCGGCCCTTGAGGGAGTTTTGGATACGATTCAAAGCTGGGGTGGCCGACTTCTTCTTCGGGTCCTGGCGGGGCTTGCGCAATAGTTGGTTAATGGTAGGCATAACGGTCCTAAATGTTACTCGGTTTGATGGGTTTAGTCAACTGTCGCCCCAGAGGTGCTGGTTTCCGGGTCCTTCGAGGCTGTCGTCTCTGGGGTTGTCGACTCCAGCTCGGGCAGGCCCTCTTCGCCATCGACTTCGGGTTTGAAGCCGGTGCCGACAGGGATGAGCCGGCCGATGATCACGTTCTCTTTGAGGCCACGGAGCTTGTCAGTCTTGCCCCGGATGGCCGCGGCGATGAGTACGCGGGTGGTGTCCTGGAAGCTGGCTGCCGAGAGGAACGAGTCGCTGGAGAGCGAAATCTTGGTGACCGGCAGGAGGAGTTGCGTAAAGGTAGAGGCGGTCTTGCCTTCGGCTTCGAGGCGCTCGTTGTCCTCCACCACCGACTGGCGGGGAACGATTTCACCGGTGACAAACAGGCTGTCGCCCGGCTCCTCGACCTGGACCCGGCTAAACATCTGGCGAATGATCACCTCGATGTGCTTGTCGGAGACGATCTGGCCCTGAGCCGCGTAAATGGTCTGAACTTCCGCGATGATGTAGCGCTGGACGGCGTTTTCGCCGGAGAGCGTCAGCATTTCCTGCAGGTTGATGGAGCCTTCGGTGAGGCGGGTTCCCGGGGCAACGAGGTCACCTGAGCGAACTTCCAGGTTCTGGAAGGCGGGAACGGCGTACTCGCGGTCGGCGCCGCCGGTGTGGGTGAGCTCAATCACATCCTTGTGTACCCTTACAACGCCTTCGGCCTTGGCCTTGAGGGGCTTCTTGCCACCCTCGTTGGCGGCCATGACGTCGCCGGGGATCACTTTTTGGCCGTTCTTGACGCTGGCAATGCGGCCGTCGAGCGGGTATGGGGTAACCTTGAGGTCGGCCGGGGCGATGCGGATGACCTGCTTGCCGGCAGTAAGCTTAACGGTAACGACACCGGCGACGTCGGCTAGGATGGCCTGCGCCTTGGGCGAGCGGGCCTCGAAGATTTCTTCAACGCGCGGGAGACCCTGCGTGATGTCTTCGCCGGCGATACCACCCTTGTGGAAGGTCTTCATGGTGAGCTGTGTGCCGGGCTCGCCAATGCTCTGGGCGGCGATGACGCCGACCGGCTCGCCGAGGTCCACGAGGTGGCCGCGGGCGAGGTCCAGGCCGTAGCAGAGGCGGCAGATGCCCCAGCTGGTGCGGCAGGTTAAGACGCTGCGGATACGGATGTTGTCGATGCCGGCTTCATCAATGGCCAAGGCAGCGTCATCGGTGATGAGGCTCAGGGCTTTGACGAGGGTCTTGCCCTCGTGCTTGATGGCGGCGACCGAAACGCGCCCGGCCAGGCGGTGAGCGTAGCTTTCGCCGATAGCGGCCGATTCGCGGCGGGCCATCACGATGCCGACGGTGTCGTCACAGGCGTCTTCGGTGATGATGACGTCTTGCGACACGTCGACGAGACGGCGGGTGAGGTAGCCAGATTCGGCGGTCTTAAGCGCGGTGTCGGTAAGGCCCTTGCGAGCGCCGTGGGTCGAGTTGAAGTACTCCAGTACCGAGAAGCCTTCTTTGTAGTTGCTCTTGATTGGCAGCTCAATGGTGCGGCCCGACGGGTCGACCACGAGTCCGAGCATACCGGCGATCTGGTTGGCCTGAGCGGTGTCACCTTCGGCGCCGGAGTCAATGAAGATGGCCGTGGAAGTGTTGCCTTCCTTGAGCTTACCGGCGACAGCCTTGGTAATCTCTTCGTTGGCCTTCTTCCAGGTTTCAACGGTGCGCTGGTAGCGCTCGTCGTCGGTAATCAAACCTTGGGCGTACTGGCTGGAGATGCTGGCGGTCTGCTTAGCACCGGCCTCGATGATCGCGTTCTTGCCCTCTGGGATGAGGTAGTCGTCGAGCGAGACGGACACTCCGGAGTTGGTGGAGTGCTCGAAGCCCAGGTCCTTCACGCGGTCGATCACTTCGGCCGTAACATCGCCACCAAAGCGGACGAACACTTCGGCCATCAGCTTCTGGAGGACTTTCTTGGTCATGGTTTCGTTGCGGAAACCAAAACCGACGGGTAGGATCTCGTTGAAGATGATGCGGCCAACAGTGGTCTCGATGAGGCTGCCCTCGATTGGGACCTTAATGAGCGTTTGGAGCTTGATGTTGTCGGTCTGGTGAGCGAAGATGGCCTCGTTGGGCGTGGAGTAGGCCTTTTTGGCTTTGTCTTCACCGAATTTGAGGAAGGTCAGGTAATAGCAACCGAGGACGATGTCCTTGGAGGCGTCCACCACGACTTCGCCATCGGCCGGCTTGAGCAGGTTCTTGCTCGAGAGCATGATCTCGCGGGCTTCCTTCTGAGCGGCGTCGGACAGCGGCACGTGGACGGCCATCTGGTCACCATCGAAGTCGGCGTTGAACGCGCGGCAGACGAGCGGGTGCAGCTGGATGGCCTTACCTTCGATGAGGATCGGCTGGAAGGCCTGAATGCCGAGGCGGTGGAGCGTCGGGGCGCGGTTGAGCAGCACGTACTTGCCCTTGATGATCTCTTCCAGCGTGTCCCACACCACGGTGGTGGCGCGCTCAATCATCCGGCTGGCCGATTTGACGTTGTGGGCGTGGCCCTGCTCGATGAGGCTGCCGATGACAAACGGTTTGAACAGCTCGAGCGCCATCATCTTGGGCAAACCACACTGGTAGAGGCGCAATTGCGGACCGGCTACGATGACCGAACGGCCGGAGTAGTCGACGCGCTTGCCGAGCAGGTTCTGGCGGAAGCGGCCCTGCTTGCCTTTGAGCATGTCGCTCAAGCTCTTGAGCTTGCGGCGGGTACCCGTGGAGGATACGGCGCGCTCGCGGCGGGCGTTGTTGTCGATGAGGGCATCAACGGCTTCCT
>CAZGZY010000117.1:0-3817 GCA_964530365.1 uncultured Candidatus Saccharimonadales bacterium | reverse complement strand
CAAACAAGCCGTCACGGCCTGGCTCCAAGATCAGGGCCTGGGCCGACCGGCCACCAAGTACAAGCTGCGCGACTGGATCTTCTCCCGCCAGCACTACTGGGGCGAGCCCATCCCCATCATCCACTGCCCCAAAGACGGCGTCGTACCCGTGCCTGAGGACCAACTCCCGGTCACACTCCCCGTCGTGGAAAACTACGAACCCACCGAATCCGGCGCCTCTCCGCTGGCTGCCATCACCGATTGGGTGAACACCACCTGCCCCAAGTGCGGCGGCTCAGCCAAGCGCGAAACCGACACCATGCCCAACTGGGCCGGCTCCAATTGGTACTACTTGCGCTACATGGACCCACACAACGACCAAGCCTTCGCCGGCCCCGAGCCCCTCAAATATTGGGGCATGGCCGACCTCTACCTCGGCGGCATGGAGCACACCACGCTCCACCTGCTCTACAGCCGCTTCGTGCACCAATTCCTCTACGACCAAAAGCTCGTGCCGCTCCCCGAACCCTACGCCGCCCGCCGCGGTCAAGGCATCGTGCTGGCCGCCGACGGTCGCAAAATGAGCAAATCCATCGGCAATGTCGTTAACCCCACCGACATCATCGCCACCCACGGCGCCGACACGCTCCGCCTCTACATCCTCTTTATGGCGCCTTACGACGAGACCACCCCCTGGTCTGAGGAGCGCCTCAACGGCGCCAGCCGCTTCGTGTACAAAGTGTGGACCCTGGCGCAGGAACTCATGGACGCCCACCAATTCACCCGCGCCATGCAGCCCGGTCCCGGCGACGCTTTCGAGACCGCTGTCGACCGTATGATTCACAAAACTATCAAAAAAGTCCACGACGACCTCCACGAGATGCGCTTCAACACCGCCGTCAGCGCCCTCATGGAGTACGTTAATTTCCTCAGCAGCGCCGACACCAAGCCTCGCCTGCTCCAAACCGAGTCGGCCGCTCTGGCCTGGCGCGCCCTCAACACTCTCGTTCAGCTCCTCGCGCCCATTACGCCCCACCTCTCGGAGGAACTCTGGCGTGAACTCGGCTACCCAGGGAGTGTGCACGTCTCCGGCTGGCCGATGTATGATCCCGATCTCATCAAGGACGACTTCATTAATGTGGTGGTTCAGGTTAACGGCAAAGTCCGCGCCCAACTCACTCTGCCTGCCGTCGCTACCGAAGCCGACCTCACCGAAGCCGCTAAAGCCGACCCCAAGCTCGCTAAATACCTCGAAGGCGCCACCATTCTCAAAACCATCGTTATCCCCCGCAAAGTCGTTAACTTCGTGGTTAAACCGTAGGAGCCGCCGGTGGAAAGCTTTGCCTTTTGCCCCAAATGCCGCCATCCGCTGGCCCTAAAAGGTGAGGGCAAACATTGCGAAGGCTGTGGTGCCGCCTTCTACGACAACGTTGCCTCGGTGGCCGGCATCTTGCCCATTAACGACCGCGGCCAGGTTCTGCTGGCCCGCCGCGGTCGGGAGCCGTTTAAGGGTGATTATGGCATGATCGGCGGCTTCATGAACGCCGGCGAAACCCCCGTGCAGGCCGCCCTGCGTGAAGCCCAGGAGGAAACCGGCCTCACCGACGTGCGAATTATTGAACTGCTCGGCATCTACCCCGACGAATACGGGGCAGCGACCCATACGCTCAACATCATTTACGTGGCCGAGATTCGGTCTGGCACGCCCAAGCCCAACGACGATGTGGCCGAGCTGGAATGGCTGGGTATCCAAAACCTGCCCGAGCGTGCCCTCCACGGCGGGTTCCGCAACACCCAACAAGCGTTGGCCGACCTCCAAATATGGTACGCGCGGCGGGGCTCAAACCGTGGATGAGCTCGTCGATTATTATGCCACCCTCGGTCTCACTCCCGCCGCCACCCCCGAAGAGATCAAGCACGCCTACCGGCTGCGCGCCAAGGCCGTCCACCCAGACTCCGGCGGCAGTGCGCAGGCCATGGAGCAGGTCAACGAGGCCTACCGTGTGCTCTCGGACGCTCCCTCGCGCCGGGAGTACGATATTCTCCGTACCCGCCCGGCTCATGCCGAGGGGGAGAGTCCGACGGTCCGCAGCGCCTACATTGCCGAGACCGACCACCTCCGGGGTGTCTTGCATCACCGCATGCGCCGCGCCCAAGCCCGCCGGCTGGCCTGGGGCCTCATTAGGGCCAGTGGGCTAATTGCCGGCCTGCTGGCCGTGCTTGGCCATTTCCTGGCGCCTCTTCTGGTCCAGCCCCACCAAAAAGATCTCCTCGGCCTCGTCGTGTTCATCCCCATCTATAGCCTAGCGCTCGGGTTCGTATTCTTGATTAACCCCGACCTGCGGCTTCATATCCACGATTTGTTCACATCCCGCCCGAACCCACTCTCCCGGTACGAAATCGCCGGCCTTGTGGCCATCGCGCTAGCTTTCGTCCCCCTCGCCGCGCTCTGGGTGTTCATCTATGCTGCCCTGTCTCGCCTGCTGCCGTGAGCCGCCCACACCACGACATTTGCCAAACCTCTCCAGATAACGTATAATCACCCACAAGAAGTGCAGATAAACGTACGCGACATTCTAATTGAATCAGTCGGGTACAACCGATCCTACAAGATAACGGGCGAACGCCCCGCTCTTGAAGCCGTTCGGTTAACCCGTGATGTCGAGGGGGAGGTCTCGGTCTCCCGCCTGGAAGATGGCTTGCTCGTCCGCGGGCATACCACGACCGAGATTGAGCTCGAATGTCACCGTTGCCTCCGCATTTTTAGCCGTCCCATTACAGTTAAGTTCCAGCAGCTCTACAAAGAGAACCCTGGCGATGATGAGCTCCCGATAACAGACCGCACCATTGATTTGGCGCCCCTGATTGAGCAGGAGATACTCCTAAATCTGCCGATTAAGGTTCTCCACGACCCAGATTGTAAGGGTATCGAAAACGCTGCCGGGAAGTATACTAAAGAAGATAGCGCTCCCCGCCTGCAAGACCAGGCGCGCATAACGAAAGGAACCAAGCGTGGCCGTACCTAAAAAACGTACCACCCGTAGCACTCAGGGCCAGCGTCGCTCTCACCTGGCGCTGCAAGTCACCCAGCTCGTCACAACAACCGCCGGGCTCCTCGTCCCTCGCCGCCTCAAAAAGGCCGCCGAGCTCGGGTTGCTCAAAACCTCGAAGAAGGCCTAACCCAACACTATGGCCTCCAACCGTCACCTCGGCCGAATCGTCGCCATGCAAACGCTCTACGAGCACGACTTTCGCGCTAGCGACGGCACCGAGGTCGAGCTTGGCCCCATTCTCCAGCGCAACCTGGACGAGTTTCGTTCGAGTATCGACGACACGAACTTCGTCGAGGATGTGGTGGATGGCGTGCACGACAGCCAGGCCGCCATCGACGGCATCATTGCCCCCGCCGCCCCTGAGTGGCCGGTGGAGCAGATCGCCAAGATCGACAAAATAATCTTGCGCATCGGCGTCTACGAGCTGATGGTTAAGCGCGATGTCCCACCCAAGGTGGCCATCAACGAAGCCGTCGAGCTCGCCAAGACGTTCGGGGGCGAGAATTCGAGCAAGTTTATCAATGGTGTGCTCGGAACCATTTACCGTAACAGTGATTTTTATGAACCCGAAGAAGAACCGACGGCCCAACAAGGGCCAAAACAAACCTAAAGGACCCGCCCGCATTCGGGCCGTTCGCGAATACACGGCTGGAGGAGTAGTCTTTCGGCATGTCGGCGAGCGTGTCGAGATCCTGATGATCCAAGATCGTCTTGGACGTTGGACCATACCCAAAGGCCACGTGGAAGAAGGCGAGAGCCTTGAGCAGACCGCGGTCCGTGAAGTT
>CAZGZY010000116.1:0-3827 GCA_964530365.1 uncultured Candidatus Saccharimonadales bacterium | reverse complement strand
GTGGTCAAGCCGGATTATCGCGGTAACGCCCAAAGTGAAGGGGAGCCGGAGGGCGGCCATTATTCGCCGGTATACGCCTATGATAACCTTAATCTAATTGCCAGTCTTAAGCATTACGACCAGGTAAATAATCAGCGAATTGGGCTGTTCGGCCATAGCCTGGGCGGTCATGTGGCATTGCGGACGATTGTGGTGTCGAAAGACATAAAGGCTACGGTTTTCATGTCTGGAGTAGTCGGGTCATTTTATGATGTATTTTTTAATTGGCCACGATCGCCAACGCGCAACGACCAGCCGACTGGCTTGGTGCGTAGCAAACTGCAGGCGCTGATCGACGAGTACGGCGACCCCAAAACCAATCCCAACTTTTGGAACTCGGCCTCGGCTATTAATTACGTAAAAGATGTGGCCGGCCCGGTGCAGATTAATCATAGCTCGGACGATAGTGTGGTCCCCAAAACCTTTTCTATACATCTTCATGAAGCCTTAAAAGCGGCCGGCAAGCCAGTGGAATACTATGAGTATCCGGGTGATGACCACCAATTTACACAGAACCAGAGCTTGCTTTTGCAGCGCGCCATCGCCTTTTATCAAACGCATTTGTAAGCTGTAGATTTATAAGTTCATAGGGTTGAATGGGGACCCGCCCCGCCCGCGGCGCTCAGCCGTGGGCGGGGGAGGGCGAGGACCTACTGCTGGATGAAGCCCGTCAGTGGTCCAGTGTCGATTTCGGACCGGCGGCAGCCGGGCAATCGCGCCGTAGTGCTCACCCGGTGGCCTGCTCGCCAGCCGACGATGCCGACGACGGGAAGCCAATCCACCTCACTTCCTTGGAGGATCTTCACCCATCCTCTCGGCGAAGAACCGCTGGGTAGATGTGATGGGTCGCCAGGCGTCCAGCATGCGGGCGAGACGCGGCGGCCCTTGGACGTGTCGACGATCTCGGAATAGGCCGACGGCCCGGCATAGATCGCTTGCGGACATGCGCCTTTACCGCAGAACACATACCATCTGGTCCAGGTTGGCTCAACCGATCCCAATTGCGAACCGGCTGAGGCCTTCTGGTACAACGGGCACCTTTCCTTGGTGCTACATGGTGCTCGGAAGGAGGTGGCCCCAAAGGCCATGCCTGCGGCGTGCACTATCGTCGCGACAATGACGATGAAGAGCAAGCCGCAAAACACCGCCAAGCCGCGCTGCACTCCGTGGAGACCACGAAACCTGCGAATTGGGTGAAACACGACGACCTTTCGGTGGGGTTGTGTAGGGTCTGCAAAGACGATCTACAATAGCACATTTAATCTTGTTTTACAAGAGCACGGACGAATGCTAAATAATTCCATGTGGAACGGCCCCCACCCCGCGGACTGAGCTGCGGAGTGGGGGCGTCGTCGGTAGGCGAGCGCTAAGGTGGAGGGGGTGGAGCGACTCCGCCTCCCGGACCTGCCGCGATCTCGGCGGCTTCGGCCTCCTTGGCCGCCTTCACCACCTCCGGGTTAGACCCTCCTCCCTGGAGGACAGCACCTCCTGTGGAGAAGTCCCCGGCTGCCAGGTTCCGGCAGTCGGGAGGCGTCTTGTGAGTCCAAACGTCCCGCGCCGGTAGGTACCGGCGGGGGCCGACTCCCTCCATGAGGAACCAGGCTCCGTCACGGACGGAGCAGTGGATCCTGACCTGACTGCCCTTCGCCAGCCTAGACATCGACCCGTAGGTGATGCCGGGGCCAGATCGGACTTTCACCGTGGCAGTCGTCCTCCCGAAGACGTTGGTGGCGAACGCATTCGGGATTGCTCCGGACGCCATCTGGATCATGAAGATCACAGTGATCGCGACTCCGAGGCTGATCAGCCGAACTCGCGCCTTGGGCCCGGATTCTTGCTCGTTCCCATTCCAACCATAAATTCGACGAATGATTTGCTCATCCGTGGAACCTTCTCCGCTGTGAGACATGACATCCCCGTTCGGTTGTGAGGTACTCGAACTGCTGCCCCGCGATGTGTGACCGCGGGGCAGGTGTCATCGTGCCGGTACAGGGCCGCTCCACCCGAAACCTAGCAGGGTTTCGGTCTCTCACTGGTGATGCGGTAGACCAATCGAGCGGAGATGAACCCACTGCCATGTTTGGGTGTAAGTCGGAACCACCTGCCTGACTTGTTAGCGACACTGCATGCCACCTTGATCAGGAGGATCTTCCTGATCGGTGTCCCGACTCGCGCCGAATCACTTGTCGGTCGAGCGTGTTGAACTAGCTCGCATGGCCGACCATGGACGCACGGGACGACTACAACGAAGCCATCAATGGGTGGCTGGTAGCCGAGGCCCATATGACTGCGCTGCTCAACCTGTTTAGCTGGAGCTGCGTTGGTCGATGAGGCAGGCGTGCCGCTGATAGCACCGATGGGCAAACAAGCGACAATCACGGTAGCGAACGCTGCCGCGACGACGACGCCCCACCGATGCGCCGGACTCAGGTGACTGATACGACTTTTCATAGGACCCCCGGGGGTTCGGTTGTGGATGTTCTTTCGACACAGCTTGGCAACGACAACCTACCTTACCATATTTCCAGTCATTTTACCAGTGCATTCTTGCCGCCACCCACCCACCCATTCCGCTTCCGCTTATTTGTTATACTTCTTTTATGAGTTCGCCCAAACGCACCAAAACGTCAAAATCGCCCAAGCATGTCACCGTGCCACCCCGCGTGGCCGAGGAAATCGGTTGGGTTGGCGCGTTGTGCATTATTACCGGCTACGCGCTTACCAGTTTGCATATTATTTCGGTGGATAACATCGCCTATCACATTCTTAACCTGGTTGGCGCCGCTGGTATCATTATTGTGGCCTATAGCCATCACACTAGGCAGACCATTGTGGTGAGTTCTATTCGCGGGGCGATTGCCATGGGCTCGTTGGGTATTATCGCGCTGCAAAACTTTAAATAGTCGCTTACTAAGCCGGCTTGCTACAATGGCGGTATGCCACTCCCCAGCTGTAGCCCGGTTGCTTTTACTACTCCCCAGCACTTTTTGTTGCAAGGGCTGCTGTTTGGTGGTGCCAGCGCCAAGCGCGGCTATATTTTTGTACACGGGCTTACGTCTTCGGCCTTTTCGCGGCTGGAATTAATAGCGCCGCTGGCCACCGCAGACAGGCTGGTCTTAACGTTTAATAATCGCGGACACAGTAAGGTTGCCGATATTAAACAGGTCGATCCGGCCAACCCTGGCAGCTACAGCTCGCTGGAAATCGGGGCGGCCCACGAAGTCTTTACCGACTGCACCGACGACATTCAAGGCGCCGTTAACTTCCTGGCAGCCCAGGAGGCAGATGACATTTATTTAGTGGGGCATTCCACCGGCTGCCAAAAAGTGGCGTATTACCTTAGTCAGCAGCCGGATCCGCGAGTAAAGGCTGCCGTGTTGCTTTGTCCTCTCAGCGACTATGCCTATGCCAAGGCCACGACCGACCCCCAGGTGCTGGACAAGGCGGTGGCGGTGGCAACTAAGCTGGTAGAAGCCGGCAAGCCGCACGAATTGCTGCCGCGCGAGGTGTGGCCGCAGCTGCTTGATGCCCAACGCTTCCTAAGCCTCTACACGCCGGATGCAGTAGAGGAAATCTTTTGTTACGCCCAGCCAGGCAAGCAACCCAAGCTGCTGCATTTGGTAAAAGTACCAATAACCATTATCCTGGCCGAAAACGACGAAGCCCGCGACCGCCCCATACCCGAAATAGCCGATTGGTTCCGCACCAGCCTACCCACCAATAAGGCCAATCAGGTTGAAATCATCCCCGACGCCACCCACAACCTGTCTGGAAAAGGGGAGGAGGTG
>CAZGZY010000115.1:0-3854 GCA_964530365.1 uncultured Candidatus Saccharimonadales bacterium | reverse complement strand
TGGCACGTCGTTGCGGGTGTAGCCGGCTAGGAGCTCTTTGACCATATCGGCGACTTCCTTCGGGTCGTGCTCGCTCTTGATGATGTATTTGATGGCGCCTTTAGACAGCGCGCCTTCAGCGTCTTGCTCACCGGCCAGGTTGGTCAGCATGATCACTGGGATGGCCTTGGTTTCGGGGTCGGATTTGAGCTTCTCGAGTACCTGGAGGCCATTGAGCTTGGGCATCATGACATCTAGCAGCATGAGGGTCGGCTTGATAGCGCGGGCCTTGTCGAGCCCTTCCTGGCCATCGCCGGCCATCTCAACTTCGTAACCCTCGAACGTAAATATCTTCTGGTACATCCGGGACATTAACGGGTCATCTTCGACGATCAGAATCTTTGTCACTTCGTGCATCCTTTCATGCTTACGGCTTGTGTTTATACATTACTCTATTTGCGGAGGATTAGCTCGTGTTTAGACCATAATCACCTGAGCTGGTTAGATAAGAAGCGGGAAATCCGGTAGACGGGGTAGATGGAAAGGAAGACCAAGAGAACGACGAACAGGAAGGTGAGCTGGACGGAATTGTTGGCGGCGGCGTAGAGGGCGTCTTTGGGGCGGGCAACGAGCAGCATGCCAACCGGGCCGTTGTTCACATCGCGCAAGGGGGCAAAGGCGGCGAGATAATCGCGGTTTTGGAAGCTAACAACTCCGTTGTAACTCTTGTTTTTGGTGAGGACGGTGGTGTTGACGGCCGGTGAGGTCTCCTTGATGCCAATGGCGCGGTCGCCGCTGGAGCTAGTGAGCGTGGTGGCGGCCCGGGTGTTGCCGCCGTAGACGGCGCTGTCTAGGCCGGTGGAGCTGCGGACGCCGTCAACGAACGCGCCGGTGAGCGCCCGGCCGGCGAGAGCCACGCCCACAACGCTGCCAGTGGCGTCGCGGATGGGGCTCGAGGCCACCAGCGCCACCGTGGGGGCCACCACGCCGTCTCGGACCACCACGCTAGTGCCGGCCTCGCCGATAATCCCCCGCCGCACGAGCGGGTCGCTGGAGCGCGAGTCGCCGAAGCGCTCGGGGTCCTCGCCGCGCAGCAGCACCTGCCCGGAGGCGTCCACCACGGTGAGCGTGGTGAGGCCGTGCTTCGGCAGGTAGTCGGCGAGGGCCGCCGCGACGGCGCCGTGGTCGCGGGCGGCCACGGCGGTGGCCACAGCGGCACTGGCGGCAATAGCCTCGGCTTGGGCAGAGGTTTCGGCTTGCTTGCTCGAGACGGCGTAATCGAGCACGTGACTGGCAGTGGAGAGGTCGGTGAGCGATTGGTTCTGGACGTTTTGCAGCAGCAGGAAGGTAAAGCCAACGGTGGAGAACAAGAAGAGGGCAAGGGTTTCGCTCACGAGAATGATGAAGAGCTGGCTCTGCAGGCGTTTGGTGAGGTAGCGCCAGACCCAGCGGCCTAAAATGAGTGCGGCTAGGAGCAGCGCCGCCACCGCCGACCACCAAATGGGGCCGTAGTTTTGCACGAGGCGGTAGAGGTTGGGGTTGGTAGTGCCGCGGAGGCCGGCAGCGCCGTTTAGGAGCTCAAAGAGCGTGAGGCCGGCAAACCCATACGCTACCGGCCGCAAATGCCGTTCCAGCCCGGTGGTAGCCCGGCGCCAATACAGCGCGCCAACCGCCAGCGCCGCTGCCGGCAGGAATAGCGCGGCGGCCAGTGGCCCAAAGGCCCAAGCGGGGGCGGCGCGCGGTTTGCGGCCGTGGGCGACGGCCTTCACCTTCACCGTTTTGCCAGCCGGGGCCGGGGCGGCGGGTTCGGGGTTGGGCGCGGGAGCTGCCTGGGGGATCGGGCCGTCTAGGTCGGCGAGCGGGTCGGCGTAGGTGGGCCGCTCCTGCAACGGGTCAAGCACTTGGCCGAAAACGATGCTCAGATAGCCCGCGAGCCGCAAGGCGTCGGCCCCCAGCGATATGGTTTGCAAGAACCCGCCCACCTGCGCTTGGGTAGCGGTAGCCCGGAGCATGAAACCCACCGATAGCGCTAGGAAGCCAGCCCATTTGAAGGCCTCGCGGCGCTCATGGCGGACAGTCCAGGCGTCGAAGATGAGCCAAAACACAGCAAACGACACTAGCGCGGCCAGCAAATTGACCGCGAAATTGAGGTTTAAACCAATAAATTGACTATCTAACACGTTACAACCCGCCTAATTGGTTCAGTAGCTCGTCTTTCGATAATACCCCAAGCATAACCTTTTTAATATGACCGTCGCGGTCCACGAAGATGTGCTCGGGAAGTGAGCCTACCTGTAGCGGCGGCATCAAGACGCCGTCCGGGTCCACCAGCCCGGTGAGGTTCAGCCCGGCGGTGTCGAGGTAGGAGGCCACAAGCTGAGTGTGCTCCTGGCTAAACACCGGCACCACGTTCACGTCGTGGTTGGTTTGGGCGGCGGCGAGGGCGGCCAGTTGGTCCTGGCTGTCGGGCGACCAAGTGGCGAGGATGGTGAGCACGGTGGGCCGGCCCTGGAGGCTAAGCCCGGTGCGGGTCCCGCCGGCTAGTGTTGGGAGAGTGAAATCGGGCAGGTCCGCGCCCCCCAGCGGCGAGGTGACAGCCTTGAAGGTCGAGGTAGTGAAGTGAAGAGCCTGGGAGCCCCAGCGGATGTCGGGCAAGTGCAGGTTAAGCGGCCCGAGGTTTAGGTGTGCCATCTCGCCGAGCGGAACTGCGGCCACGAGCGCGGTGGGGGCCTGTACTGTGAAGCTATCGGAGACGAACGTATGACGGCCGGCGGCCTGTGCCTGCAGATAAAACGTGCCGGCGGGGACCACCAGGCTGTAGCTGCCGTCGGCTTTGGCGCGTTGCGGGTTCACCTGGGCGTATGGCGCGCCGTTCCAGACCTGCCAGGCCTTGGTCGTGGGCTCCAGGTAATACAGTGTGACGGTGGAGCCGGCGACAGTGTGGCCGGTGGCGGCGTCCACCACGTGCCCCGGCGGGCTCACGGCTACGGTCATCACGGTGCGCGCCGTTTTGTTGCCGGCGCCGTCGAGGCTGCGGGCCACCATGTGGTAAATGCCGCCGGTTTGGAAGCTCAGTAGGCCACCCCACAGCCCCGAGTCGGGGTCCTGAGTGAGGGTGAAGGTTTTGTCGGCCGGCCCGGTTTGGGCGGGGCTGGTGGCCTCCATGGCAATACTGGTGGCGCCACCCACGGCGCTGGCGGTGAGCTTGTAGTCGCTGCCGGCCACCAGGTTGATGAGGCCGTGGGCGTCGGGCGTGAGCACGTCGGGTCCGTAGGACACCACCACTGGCCCGAGCTGCGGGGGCAGGCGGTCAATCACCAGCGTTTGCGCAGACGTGGCGGTAGCGTTGCCGGAGCTGTCGACAGCCCGCACCTCCACCTGGTAGTTGCCGTCGTCGGCGATGATGGGCTTAAACGTGAAGGTGACCGTAGCGGCGGCCGCGCTCCCCTTCCCCGTCGGCACTACGTGGTCCACCGGCAGCCAATCTTTGCCGCCGTCCACCGAGTATTCCACCCGCGCCACCGCCACATTGTCGGCCGCGGTTCCGGCGATGGCCGGCGACACCATAAACGGCCGGCTCAGGTCGCTAGTGAGGCTCACCGTGGGCGGCACGCTCTCGGTTGGCGTGGTCTTGATGGTAATCCCCGGAACGGTACCGGTGTTGACGACCGTGATGTTGTTGATGATGAACGGCGGCGGCGGAGGCGGCGGCTGCACCGGGGTGAGAAATGTGTTGTCACCGGTTGACACCACATTCCCCTGCCCGTCATCGACAGTAATGGTGAAATGGTAGGAGGTGTTGGCGTCGAGGTTGGTAAGGGTGAAGCTGTGGAGCGAGGTGGGGGTGGAATCCGTTAGGGTGTTGGAATCATTTG
>CAZGZY010000114.1:1296-3863 GCA_964530365.1 uncultured Candidatus Saccharimonadales bacterium | reverse complement strand
GAGGGTCATTTTGATGATTTCGGCCGTGCGGTCGCCGATGGCTAGGCCGTAGGTGCGGCGAATGTAGTCGGCGATGGCCGAGTCGAGGCGGTTGCCGCCCACGCGGATGCTGTGCTGCGCCACCACGCCACCGAGGCTCAGGATGGCGATCTCGGTGGTGCCGCCGCCGATGTCGACGACCATGTTGCCGGCGGCGCTCGCGATCGGGATGCCGGCGCCGATGGCGGCAGCGACGGGCTCGCGGATGATGTAGGCGGCCCTAGCCCCGGCGGCCAGAGTGGCGTCAATGACGGCGCGACGCTCGGTGGAGGTGGCGCCGGCTGGTACGCACACCATCACATCCGGCCGACTCAATCGGAACCCACCGCTCACCTTGTTGATGTAGTGGCGGATCATGGCGCTGGTGATGCGGTAGTCGGCAATGACACCGTCGCGCAGGGGCCGGCTGGCAGTGATGCTGTCCGGCGTGCGGCCGAGCATTTCTTTGGCCTCGGTGCCGATGGCCACAATCTTGTTGGTGTCGTCAATGGCCACCACACTCGGCTCATTAATTACGATTCCGCGTTTAGGAACGTACACTAAGACGTTGGCGGTGCCTAAATCGATGGCGATGCGTTTGGAGAACATATCCTACAGTATAAGGTGTCTGCTATACTATCTCCAGTTCAAACCATGTTACGCCGCATTCTTACATTTTTTGGGTATTTTTGCCTTACCTTGCTCGTGGTTGGGGTCACCTTTGCGTTGGTGGCTTACGGTAACGATTATAGCTACGATTTCTCGACGCACCAGATTTTCCAAAAGGGCCACGTGATTATTAGCTCGCAACCGAGTGGGGCGCACCTTTCCGAGGGCGGGCGTCTGTTAAACAAGAAGACGCCCTACCAAGCGGCGTATAAGGTGGGGGCTCACACTTTTGAGCTCACCAGGGACGGGTTTTGGCCTTGGCAGAAAACCTTCAACGTTGTGGCGGGTCAGGTGAGCTTGGCGCGGTATGTGGTGATGGTGCCCAAATCGCCGCACATCACACAGCTAGATAGCCGGCCTGTGGTTGTGGCGCAGAGCATGTCAAAGGACCACCGCCACTTAGCGTATATTACCGGCGGGACGGACGCCGGGGTGTACACGCTCGATTTGGGTAGTCCCAAGGCCGTAAAACTCTACACCCCGAAGGCGGCGACCGATACTGATCCGGCCGAGGTTATTAGTGAAGTGACGTGGTCGGATGACGCCTCGCATTTGTTGGTTGTCTCAAACGTGGGCGCGCAGGTGGTGTATCGCTTAGCGGCGGCCGGCGGCGGCGAGCCGGCCAACCTGACCGCGCGGTACGGGTTTAACTTTACCGGCCTGAGCTTCTCTGCTTCCAATTGGAAGCAGTTGTACTGGATCGCGCCGGACGGGTTGCGGCGGCTGGATGTGGACGCGCCGACGCCGAGCACGTTACTGGCCGATAAAGTCAGTCAGTTTTGGGTGGCGCCGGACCGGGTACTATATGTTCAGCAAACCGACCTGGGGCGCTCGCTATGGAGTGTTGATGGCCGCGCCCACCACCAGGAGCTCATTCAGGCCTTGGCGGAGAGCGATTCGTACTCAGTGGCGGCCGCGACCTATTTGGGGGCGGATGAGCTGGCGGTAGTGCCCTCCAAAACCCAAGTCGGAACCCTGTATTCCGGCATTTATGGTGATACACCGGTGGCCAAAACGATTGCGCGGGGTGTGACCGCGGCGAGCTTCTCGCCCGATGGCCATATTGTGGCTTTTAGTTCCCCTACTTCCGTTTCCACTTACGACTTAGAGGCGTCGTCTATTATGAACTCGTTTGTACTATACAGTTTCCCGCCGCAATCAGGGGCGCTGACGGCGCTGACTTGGTTTGATAATTTCCACTTGCTCACGACCCGCGGGGGTACGCTGTACTGGAGCGACTTTGATGGCACGAACCAGGTTGATCTGGGGGCGGTGGTTGGCGGCTTCCCGGGCTACGGGACGTCGGATTTTAAGTCGGTTGTGCAATTTAAGGCGGCCGGCGCCGATGGCGTACACGTGGTGCAGCTGCTGGTTAAGCCTTAAGTCTCGTTCTGGTTTAGGAGCCCCAGATTCTCACCGGCAACGAGGGCATATTGGAGCCGAGTAAAGTCGGCTTTTAAAGTGCGCAATCCATGGACGGTAATTCCGTAGTAGCTGCGCTTTCTGTCTAGGCTGCCGAATGCTTTGGTAGATGTTAATTCGATGAGACCTTCGTCGAACATTCTGCTCAAAAGTGGGTAGAGGGTGCCGGATTTGGGCTCAACGCTGCCGAGTGAGAGGCTGTTTATGGCGCCTCGGATGGCATAGCCGTGGAGTTCAGAACGAGCCAAGGCTAGCAGGATGTAAAACCTGGCCGGGGTAAGGGGTTCAGGTAAGGAGTAGTGTTGATGCATGAGGTAAATTTAGGTATCTAAGATACAGGTAGACAAGATACCTAAATTTACGACGTGCGACAAGTATCGGCGACGTGCCCGGGCGCGCGCGAGCTATTTAACGGCCGGGAGCTGCCCGCCGGGGACATTCGGGCTGGCTGTGGGCGA
>CAZGZY010000114.1:0-1196 GCA_964530365.1 uncultured Candidatus Saccharimonadales bacterium | reverse complement strand
GCTATTTAACGGCCGGGAGCTGCCCGCCGGGGACATTCGGGCTGGCTGTGGGCGAAGGCGCATTAGTGTCGCCGCCAAACAGCGACTTAAACCCGTGAACGATGCCGTCCCAGGCCTGGCCCAGTTGCTCGAGGAAACTGGGGGCAGAGCTAGGCAGCGTGCCGGACGCGCCGGTGGGTGTAGCAGTAGTAGCCGCGACACGCGTGGGGTCGGGGTCCACCTGCCTAGCCGTTACCACCAGCCGGCGCAGCGACGTGCCGGGCGGGGTGCAGGTGATGAGGCTGAGCGTCGGTGCGGCCGTAGGGTTGAGCACGCTCACGTCGGTGGGCTCGACAACTTTGCTGCCGGTGACCTCGTAGGTGTAGCGTTTGGACTGGTAGTCGACGGTGAGGCGGTCGCCGGGCGCGAGTTTGTCGAGCAGCACGAAGACGAATTTGAAGTTGCCGGGCTCCCACCAGTCGTTCGACGAGTGGCCGAAAATCGCGACATTACCGGCCTGTCCCGGTAGGGCGGTGTTGCCATAGTGTACTACCCCGCTCTCGAGCGCGTGTTGGATGTTGGCTTCTGCGACGCTCGGTTCGTATTGCACGGGCGCGTGGATGTTGATTTTGGGGATGGTGATGGTGTTCTCGGTCGGGATAATATTGGCTACTGCCGGCGCTCCGCTGGCGGTCGGCGCGGGGGGTTTGGACGCCGACAATGAATAGCCCAGCTGGCTTATGATGATGGGCGACTTAAATAGCAGTAAGACCAGCGCAAAAATGCCGGCGGCACTGAGGAGTGAGGTAACAAGCGGCGGGAGCTTGGGCCGGGCCACTAGTGGTTGGCGTTTTACCCGCTCAGCCAGGACGGCTCGGTCGGTGATGAGGTCGGCGGTGGGCGTGGCCGGCACCATTTCGGGGTGGCGTAGCGGGTGGCGGTCTGGCAGCGCGGCAATGCGGGCACGCGCCGCGGCCGCAGCCTCAGGGTGGTTCACCGGGTCGTCGCGGCGTTTTGCTTCGACTTCGGCCACCGGGTAATCCCGCTTGAGCCGGATCGTACCAATATTGAGTGTGTCGTAACTACTGGCCATGGACGTTGTCTATCCTACCGTACCTATGATAATCTGAATTACGTGCTTACCCAAGCACGCTTGATACAATTATACGCCGCTGTGGTGGAATGGTAGACACAAGGGACTCAAAATCCCTCGATCG
>CAZGZY010000113.1:2171-3867 GCA_964530365.1 uncultured Candidatus Saccharimonadales bacterium | reverse complement strand
CTGAGGCTGTTTGTGGTGTTGCTCCAGAACTCTTCCCAGACCGCCCCGTCAGTTCCCGTCACCCAGACGTCCACCTGGCCGTTCGATCCCAGCTGCTGGATGGCAACGGGCGTCGAAGCGACTCCTGAGCCGCCCCAGTCGAGCCAACCGCTGAGGCTGTTCGTGGTGTTGCTCCAGTAGACCTCGTACAGATGGTTGTCGGTGCCGCGGACGAAGACGTCGATCTGGTTGTTGGCGCCGGAAGTGGCATCCTGGAGGACGGCCGGTGCGTCGAACATGCCGACGCCTCCGTTGCCCCAGTTGAGCCACCCGCTGAACGAGCTCGTAGTGGGGTTCCAGAACTCTTCCCAGAGCGTTCCGTCGGTCCCCTTCACCCACACGTCGACTTGACCTGTGTTGCTGGCGTCGTTGAGGACGGCGGGCGTGGAGTCCACTCCCGTGCCACCCCAGTCGATCCAGCTGCTGAGGGTTCCGTTTGTCGCCCTGTAGCGCTCGTAGAGATGGTGATTGTTTCCTGTGACGTAAAGCTGGACCGAACCCGCAGTGTCGACCGAGACGGTGGGGTCGTAGATGAACCCCGTAGTCGCGTTGCCCCAGTCGGCCCAGCCGCTGAGTGCGTGAGTTGTGTTGTTCCAGTACTCCTCCCAGAGATGCCCGTCAGTTCCGTTCACCCAGACATGGATCTGTCCGTCAGAGAGCTGGCGGACGGTCGGCGTCGAGTTGACCCCGGTGCCGCCCCAATCGATCCAGTCGCTGAGTTGCGGACTCGACGAGGCATTCCAGAAACGCTCGTAGAGATGATTGTTCGATCCTCTTGCGAATACGTCGAGCTGGCCACTTGACTCGAGAGTCACCGTCGGAGAGCCGAGTAGACCCATGCCCGGCGTACCCCAGTCGGCCCAGCCGCTGAACTGAACGGTAGGGTTCCAGTACTGGAAGTACAGATGGCCGTTGGAGCCGCGTGCGAAGGCGTCCACCTGTCCGCCCGATCCAGGAACTTCGACCGCCACTGGCTTGTCGAAATGGACCGGGGGCGCTGGCGGCGGCGACATCACCGCAGTGACCTCGGACTCGTCACACACGCTCTTGTTGGCGGTACCGTAGTTCGAACTGAGCATGCCGACGGCTGTGGCCCCGGAGTAGGGCGTGTTGGCGCTGAGATTGCGGTAGCAAGCCTTTTGCGCCTCCAGGTGAGTGTGGACGCCGCCGGCGGTCGAGACCGCCCAGCATGTCTGGCCGGTGCTGTTGCTGACGCTGTTGCTCCACCACTTCGTGTAGCCGAGGGTGGCGCCGACCGAGACGCTCTGGCCGGCGCTGACCTGGACGTTGTTGAGGTGCTCGTACAGCACCCGTCCGACCTCCGTGCCATCAACCATGACCTTGACGAAGACGACCTGGCCGGCCGATGGGGTGCAATTGAGCGTCTGGACGTCGACCACACTCAGGGTAATGGTGCCGTCGCTGCTCTGGAAACGAGCTTGGACGGCCGTGCCGTCGACTGCGTGCAGGTCCTCGGCCCATCCGTAGTAGAAGGTGTGGTGGACGTCTGGGCCATCGCCCGAGATCCAGGTCGTGCCGCCTCCACTGAAGGGCATGAGAATGGCGGCTCGTTTGCCGCCGATGGCGGCTGCGGCCGGCTGAACGCCGACTGTTGCCACGGCGACTGCCGTTGCTGGTAGTAGGAGGGCCAGGGCGA
>CAZGZY010000113.1:0-2071 GCA_964530365.1 uncultured Candidatus Saccharimonadales bacterium | reverse complement strand
TGGGGCTCGCCTGGACAACAATACTATATCGGCTATTTTCTTGTATAGTGGGTGCATGAAGATGCTTGTAACAGGTGGGGCGGGGTTTATTGGCGCGAACTTCGTTCATTACACCGTCAAAAACCGACCCGAATATGAAGTAACGGTGGTAGATGCGCTGACCTACGCCGCACATAAGGAGAATCTGGACCCGGTGGCGGACAAGATTCGGTTTGTGCAGGGCGATATTTGTGATGCGAAATTGATGAACGAGCTGGTGGGGGGCGCCGATGTGGTGGTGCATTTCGCGGCGGAATCGCATAACGATAACTCGCTCAAGAATCCGGAGCCGTTTATTCAGACGAATTTGGTGGGGACGTTTACGATCCTGGAGGCGATTCGCAAGCACGGCAAGCGGCTGCATCACATCTCGACGGATGAGGTGTTTGGGGATCTGGAGCTGGACGATCCGGCGAAGTTTACGGAGAAGACGCCGTACAATCCCTCGAGTCCGTATTCGTCGAGCAAGGCGGGGTCGGACCTACTGGTGCGGGCGTGGGTGCGGTCGTTTGGGATTCACGCTACGATTTCGAATTGTTCGAATAACTATGGGCCTTATCAACACATCGAAAAGTTTATTCCGCGGCAGATCACGAATGTGCTATCGGGGATTAAACCGAAAATTTATGGGACGGGCGAGAATGTGCGCGACTGGATTCATGTGGATGACCACAATGACGCGGTGCTGACGATTATCGAGAAGGGCCGCTCCGGTGAGACGTATATGATTGGGGCAAATGGCGAGAAGGATAATAATGAGGTCGTGAAGGCAATTTTGCGCGGGCTGGACAAGCCCGAGGATTGGTTTGACCGCGTCAATGACCGGCCGGGGCATGACCTGCGGTATGCTATTGACTGGACCAAGCTGCGAACTGAGCTGGGCTGGAAGCCGAAATTCAACTTTGAGCAGGGCATCGCGGACACGATTGATTGGTACCGCGACAACGAGAGCTGGTGGAAGCCGGACAAGGCGGCCGTTGAGGCTGAATACGCTAAACAAGGACAGTAGTGATGGCTGATTTGGCTGTGCGGGAAACGAATATTCCGGGATTTTATGTGATCGACTTGCCGGTGCACGGTGATAGCCGGGGGTGGTTCAAGGAAAACTATCAAAAGGCCAAAATGGAGGCACTGGGTTTGCCGGCTTTTGAAGTGGTGCAGAATAATTTTTCGTACAACCAAGAGGTGGGTGTAACGCGGGGGCTGCACGCTGAGCCGTGGGAAAAATATATCTCGCTGGCGACGGGCAAAGCGTTTGGGGCGTGGGTAGACCTGCGGCCGGGTAGCTTCGGGCAGACTTTTTCGCTGGAATTGCGGCCGGACGTGGCGGTATTTGTGCCGCGCGGAGTGGCTAACGGCTACCAGACATTGGAGCCGAACGTGGCCTATTCGTACTTGGTGAACGCGCATTGGTCGCCGGAGGTGAAGTATGTGGCGGTGCAGGCGTTTGACCCGGCGCTTGGGATTGCTTGGCCGATAGGTAAGGATAAGGCGGTTTTGTCGGAAAAGGACCTAGCCAATCCCCTGCTGGCGGATGTGGAGCCGGTGGGAGTATGAGCCTCCGCGACCAGCACATATTGATTTTGGGAGCTAACGGCCAGCTGGGCAAGGCGCTGCGGGAACGATTTCCTGAAGCAATGGCGATGGACCGGGGTGAATTAGATATTACTGATGTGGCGACGCTTGAAGCGTTTGATTGGTCGCGCGTGAGGACCGTGCTGAATGCGGCTGCCTATACCAAGGTGGACGGCGCGGAGACGGCGGAGGGACGGGAGGCGGCTTGGCGAATTAATGCTCAGGCAGTGGCAAACTTGGCGCGCATTGCGGTTGAACATGATCTGACCTTGGTGCATGTCTCAAGTGATTATGTCTTTGACGGCACGAAATCGCCTCATACGGAGAGTGAGCCGGTGACACCGCTGGGGGTGTATGGTCAGAGTAAGGCGGCCGGCGACACCGGGGGGGGAACGGTTCCGAAGCATTACATTGTGCGGACGAGCTGGGTGATCGGAGACGGGCCCAACTTTGTGCG
>CAZGZY010000112.1:2696-3940 GCA_964530365.1 uncultured Candidatus Saccharimonadales bacterium | reverse complement strand
GGCAATATTTTCCTCACCGCTCTCGAAAAAACCACCGGCAGCTTCGCCGACGCCGTCAAGACCGCCGGCAGTATCCTCAAGATTCGCGGCCAGGTTGTACCAGTGACCCTCACCAACAACAAACTGGTTTGGAGCCGCCCTGACGGCACCAAAACCATCGGCCAATACATCGTGGAAACCAGCGATTTCGAGGACAAGGGCCGGCCGAACCTGAGCCTCGAACCCAAAGCGGCCCTCAACCCCGAGGCCCGCGCCGCCATCACAGCCGCCGACCTCATCGTGATTGCCCCCGGCGGCCTCTACTACTCGCTAGCGCCGTGCCTCATGGTTGAAGGCATGGGCCAAGCGCTGCGCGAAACGCCGGCCAAACTAGTCTATGTTTCCAGCCTCGTCAACAAAGCCGGCCACACCGACGGCTTCATGGTGCACGACTACGTCGATGAGCTTGAGCGCTTCATTGGGGGAAAAGCCATCGATTACGTCATTTACAACCAGCGTGAGCCATCCGCCGAACTTCTCGAAAAATATGCCCGGGAAGGGGAGTACGCGGTCAAATTCAACCCTGCCGTATTCAAAACGGCCCATTACAAGACCATCGCGGGGGACCTCGTATCCGACACCATCCCCACCTTTAAGCCGGCCGAACAGAATATCCCGCGAACCCTCATCCGCCATGATTCTAAAAAAGTCGCCCACCTCATAATGCGTATCTATTCCGGCCTATGAAACGACGCCTTTATATCCTCGATTTTGATGACACCGTCTTCCAAACCTACATATTCCTGAGGGATCTCCGCACGGTCCTCCAAGACACCCACGGGATCGACGAAACCACCTTTAATGAAACCATGAGCATCTATACCGACCCCCACACCTTGTACCGGTATTACGACTTCGAGACCCACGGCAAGAAGCTCACCGGGCTATCGGCCGGCAAGCTCCACAGCCTAGTCCAAAAACACCTCGGCGGTCGGGATTACGCCTATAGCGACGTCGCTCCATGGCTCTCTAGCCTCAACCCCGAAGCCGATGAGGTTATTATTATGACCGTCGGCCTCCCGGACTACCAGGAGCTCAAGTTCAGTTACGCGCGGGCTATCAAAGATATCGAGAAAGTTGTCGTGTCGGAGAACAAAGGCAAAATCCTGCGCGCAGCCATATCGGCCCGCCCCGACGGCTACAAGCTCGACTTTCTAAAAGAAACATTTAGCGAAATCCGGCTCATCGACGATAAAGATCGGAAG
>CAZGZY010000112.1:0-2686 GCA_964530365.1 uncultured Candidatus Saccharimonadales bacterium | reverse complement strand
CCAGCGGTATCATACCCATCCGCATCGCCCGCCCCGGCACCAAATACTCGAGCCGCCCCACCCCCCACACCATCAAGACCGTGATCACGCGGTTAGGAGAGTTGAGGTGAACATATCGACCGCCATCATTACCGCTGCCGGCTTCGGCAGCCGCATGCTACCAGTTACCGCGGCCGTCCAAAAGGAGCTGCTGCCCATCCTTAACCGGCCCATCATCGATTACGTTGTAGCCGATTGCGTAGCGGCCGGCATTACCCGCGTCATTTTCGTCATTAGCCACGGCTCACACGGCCTCCAAGATTATTATCTGGGCAACCCCTCCCTCGAACACCACCTGACGCGCTACCACAAAGCCGAAGCCCTAGCCGCTCTGCACGCGGCCCATAGCCAGGCCAAATTCGAGTTCATCGAGCAACCCGAAAGCGACCGTTACGGCACGGCCGTGCCAATTCAAGTGGCGCTACCACTGCTCAAAAACGGGGAAGGTGTGTTCATCGGCGACGGCGACACCTTCTCTTGGCACGCCAATGGCCAATCCGAAATCGCCCGGCTCGTTGAATCGTTCCACGCCACCAACGCCGCCGGAGCCATCACCGGCCTCAAACGCCCGGCCGAGGAGCTAGCCCGCTACGGCGTGCTCGATGTTGAAGACCGGGGCGGCGCGCGCTTTTTGCGTGGCCTTATCGAGAAACCCGCTCCCGGCCAAGCGCCCTCCGACCTCATCAATATCTCCAAGTATATTCTCACGCCCCAGTTATTCGGCTACGTTAAAAATGTCCAGCGCAACCCTACTTCCGGCGAATTCTATTTCACCGATGCCATGCATTCCGCCGCCGCCAATCACCCAATCGTGGTCCACGAAGCCACCGGCAAGCTCCTCGACGCGGGTAGCGTAACCGGCTGGCTCGAGGCCAACCTCACAGTGGCCCGGTCACAGGCTATTTACAACGGCTAAAGTTTGTTATAATATTATTCGACCATACTACATCCACACATCCAGATGAGAGTTCTGTCAATATTGTTGACACTGTTTGTAGGATGTTTTATAATTCTAAAGAATGACGAACGCTATGGCCCCCAGAACAGATATTACCTACAATTACAAAAACGTGGTTGAGCAAATCCTCAAGGAGCTTCGCCGCGACCGCGACCGGCAGATTATTGCCCGGCGTTTTGGATTTGGCATGGCCAGACGTCAGACCCTCGAGAAAATCGGCAGCGATTTTGACATTACCCGCGAGCGGGTTCGCCAGATCGAAAAAGCCGCCATCGCCAAAATGCGCACCTCCGGGTCGGCCGAAATCGAGCAAGCCGGCGAGTTGCTCCGCGCCATTGTCGCCGACACTGGCGGCATTATGCCCACCGCGGACGTCGCTGGGGCAGTCGGCGCGACCGATAACGACATCCCGTACATCGTCTTTCTGGCCCTCCTGTCGCCGGGTATCGAGCTGATTGACGAAGACGACGACATCCACCAGGCGATCAGCCTGGCCCCAATTTACTCCCGACCCCAGGTGGTGCTCCTAATCACCGAGATCATCACAACCATCAAAGACTACGCTAAACCGATCACCCTGCCCAAGCTGGGCAACAAACTGCCATCTCAGCTCGAAACCGTCACGCTCGAGCAGCTCATGCGCCTAAGTAAGCGCCTAGCCTACTTCGACGGCAAATGGGGGCTCATCAGCTGGCCTGAGGTCAACCCCAAGAGTATCCGCGACAAAACCTACCTAGTTTTGAGCCGCCATGGCCGCCCCTTGCACTTCTCGGAAATTGCCGGACACGTCCGAGGCCTCGGGACCGCAAAGCGCGACGTCACCATCCAGGCCGTCCATAATGAGCTCATCAAAGACGAGCGGTTCATCCTCATTGGCCGTGGCATCTACGCGCTGGCCGAATGGGGCTACACCCCCGGCACCGTCGCTGAAATCATTTCCAGCGTGTTGCGCGAGGAGCAGCCGCTCCACAAAGACGAAATCGTGCGCCGCGTACTCATGAAGCGCCAGGTCAAAACCACCACCATCATTTTGAACCTGCAAGAAAAAGACCAATTCCAACGCACCGCCAAGGCAACATACAAGCTGAAGGATTAGTAGGGCTAAATAGCTTAAGGAGGGTAAGGTCATCCAGGCAATCGTCAACAGCGTTGTGGGGCCGCTTTCGGCCATTTTTCAGATAATCTTTCTGGTGCTATTCAAGTTTTACGGCTGGGTAGTAGTTTGCGCTGTGCTCGGGTATCTGGTATGGCAAAACCGGCGGCGGCGCGATTGGGTCAGCACCACCGACAGCATCTTGTTGCTCATCGAGGTTCCCAAGGACAACGAGAAGAAAGAGTTGTCGGCCGAGCAGATGTTTGCCTCGCTCCACGGCATTCTGCGGCCCAAGGCTGAACTCACCAGAGAGGGGAGTTTGCAAGAACACATCTCGTTTGAGATCGTTTCCCGCCTAAATTCCATCCAATTCTATGTATGGACCCCCAAGCATCTCAAGGATTTCGTGGAGAGCCAGATCTACGCGCAATACCCCACGGTCCAGATCAAAGAGGGGCCAACCGACTACTCGCACGCTCCCATCAATAACCGTACTATCTACGGCACCGAGCTCGGCCTCACCAAAAACACCGTGATGCCCATCAAGACCTTCGCCTCGTTCGAGGTGGACCCGCTCGCGGGCATTACCGGCGTGC
>CAZGZY010000111.1:0-3971 GCA_964530365.1 uncultured Candidatus Saccharimonadales bacterium | reverse complement strand
CGTCAAGCAGCAAATTCGGCCCCGCACCGTTCGCAAACTTCAGCGTCTGCTCGGTGCACCACCAATACTCCTCCTCGGTCTCGCCCTTCCAGGCAAATACCGGCACCCCGGCCTTAGCGATCGCCGCCGCCGCGTGGTCTTGCGTGCTAAAAATGTTGCAGCTGGCCCAGCGCACCTCGGCGCCCAGATCCACTAGTGTCTCAATCAGCACCGCCGTCTGGATCGTCATGTGCAAACTGCCCGCGATCCGTGCGCCTTTGAGCGGCTTTTTGCCCGCGTATTCCGCCCGCAAACTCATCAGCCCCGGCATCTCTTTCTCGGCCAAGGTTATCTCGCGGCGGCCCCAGTCGGCCCCGCTCATATCAGCTACTTTGTAATCGGTTTCTACCATACTAATCTCTCCTTAAATGCTTCTTGGTATCGTGCCGCCGCCTCATCGAGTGTAAACGTGTGGCTCTGCGTGCCGGATTGCTCGATGGCGTAGGTGGCGCACACCGCCCCGAGCTGGGCGCACTCTCGCCAGGCCCAGCCGCGCGCCATTCCGTAAAACAAACCCGCTCGGAAAGCGTCGCCCGCGCCGGTGGGGTCGGCCACCCGTTTTGGCTTCACCACGCCCACTCGGACGGCCTCTGGCACTGACGCGCCCTCAACCACCGATCCGTCCTTGCCCAGGGTGGTTACCACCACCGGCACCTTGGCTTTAATCTCGCTCACGCTCCAGCCAACCTTGGCCGCCAGCGCCGCGATCTCATAATCGTTCAATATTAAGATCTCGGCGGCGTCCACCCCGGCGCGCAGGTCTTCGGCCCCCAGGTTGCTCACCTGCTGGCCCACGTCGTAGCACAGCCGCAGCCCCCACTTCGCGCACTGCGCCACTTGTCGCCGCATGGCCACCGGGTCGTGCGGGCTCACCACCAAAACCGCGCCGGCTTCGCGCCAAGGCCCAAAGCTCAAGCTGCCGCTGTCGAACATTGCCCCCGGGTAAAACCCGCCCACCTGGTTCTGGTCGCTGTCCGTAATTACATTAAACGACGCTGTCGGTAACTCGCTCTCGTGCACGTGTGTAATATTTACGCCCGTATGCGCCAATTTCTCCATATACAGTAGCGCGTCCCGCCCCACGCTCCCGAGCAAGATCGGCTCCTCGCCCAGCAGCGCCAGCGTGTAGGCAATGTTCGCCCCGACCCCGCCTTGGCTGTCTTGCAGCTCCTTCAAAAATATCGAAATCGACAAGCTCTCGAGCTTCTCGGCCCGGATATGGTCGCTATACCGGCCATCAAACCCCATAATGCGGTCCACCGCGATCGAGCCCGACACAACAATGGGGGATGGTTTGGTCACCCAGATATGGTAGCAACCCCGGAGCCCGGGGGCAATCCATCCAGCCCCCCTCCACCCCAGAGGTTTTGACAAAACTGCTAATTAGTGCTATCCTAGGCTCGAATCACGACCGCCTCCCGCGGCCGCGTTTTCGTGTTCACCGTCCCTCGACAACCAAGGAGGCGACCCCGTGTCGCGTCAACCCCAACACCGATTCCAGAGGCCGCGCCGGCGCGCCGGCCTGGCTGCCCTAGTAGCCGCCCTCATGGCCGCCGCCGTCGCCACCATGCCGATCACGCCGGCGGGGGCTTCGACAGCCCCGCCCGATGCCTGCGCCGCCGCTGTGGCGTTCATCGGCCACGCGGCCAGCGACCGGCCAGAGATCACCCAAGCGTTTTACCGCGCCACTTGCTCGTCGCCGCTTGGGCAGATCACGGCTGACCCCAACCACTCGGCGGTGAGCGTCGCGCTACTGCCCGATGGCCAAACCGCCGTCGTATCCCTCGAAGGCGGCCCGGCCAACGGTTTCGACCACACCCTGGTCAAGGTCAACGTGGCCACCCACGCCGAGACGCTCATCGCCGACTCCCCGGCGCAAATGCTCGGCCTCTCGGTCTCGCCGGCCGGCGATGCCGTCAGCTACCACCGCGACCCTGATCCCGCCGGGGTATCCCATGCCGGCGTCTACGTGCAGCGGCTCGACGGCTCCGCGCCGGTACGGGTCTCACCGGACGACACACTGCAATTCGGTGTCGCCCTGTACTCCACATCCTGGTCGCACGATGGCAGCAAGGTGGCCTATCCGGAAAACACCCTCTCCGGCAGCCAGATCGCCTACGTGCCCGCTAGTGGCACGCAGCAGCAGGTCGTGGTGGCCCAAAGCTCGGGTATCCAAACCTACGACGCCGTGGCCTGGGCGCCCGGCGACCAGGGCCTGCTCTACACCGACAGCGCCGACGGCCAGCTTCACTACGTGACGCTCGGCACCCGTGTCGACACTACGCTCACTCAGCTGAGCGGCATCAGGGCCTTCTCGTTGGCCGTCGATCAGCACTGGACGGCCTTCCTCGGCACCTACACGGCCACCTCGACGAGCATCGACCACCTGTGGCTCGGCGACCCATCAACCGCCACTACCACCATCAACGCCACCGGCGCCGACACGCTCCCGAGCGTCATCACCTCCGGCGCGTCCGATCCGGCGCCTCCGGGCTTCCCGGGTGGGACCAGTCCCACGCCGACGCCTACGGTCACCCCGACCCCGACCGCGACGCCCACTCCGCCGCCGGCGAATTGCCCGACGTTGCAGTTCTTCGGAGTGAGGGGCTCTGGCGAGACATCGTCGGATCACGGTGGATTCGGCAAGACGATTTCCGCAATGAACGACAGGCTTCGCGCACTCGTGCCCGGCCTCTCATCGGAAGCCATCGATTACCCCGCTACCCCGGTCAACCCCTCAGACCCAACCTCTTACGTGGGCGAGTATGTAGATAGTGTATTCGTAGGCGCCGACAAGCTGGAAGCTCGCTTCAGGCAGTTCATCGCCTCCTGCCCACACACATACGTTGTCTTCGCGGGGTACAGTCAAGGTGTTGATGTTGTTGGTATGGTCTACATCGAGAGGCTTACCGACGGGGAGCGGCGACACATCGCAGCCGTCAATCTGTTCGGCGACCCTGAATTCAACCCGAAACAGGTGGTCGTAGATGTAGGCGACTTCAACCCGAAGCTCTCGGGCATCCTGGTCAAGCAGCTCGGCGAAGATCCTCGCAAGATTCCCAGTAGATGGGCTCCTCGAGTCTCCAACTACTGTACCGCTGGAGATCCTGTCTGTGGCTATTCCAAGACCAATCTCAGTGTATGCCTGCCACTACTGAAGTTGGGGCTCTGCGCACATCAATTGTACGCGGAGAGGGGCTGGTCGAGGCAGGCTGCAAGGTTTACGGTCCAAGAATGGAAGCAGCTTCCGAAGTTGAAGTAGCGATCCATTAGTAAATAGCCCATTCCAGCGCCGGGGGTGCTTATGCACCTCCGGCCTAAACTTTACAAGTTAGGGGTTTACATAAATCATGTGGTTTAATGCTAATCAAATGATGCCGATCAATGCAAAAAGGAAATCCATAGGGACCGTCACCGGGGTGGTGGGGGTAGTCCTATTTATCTCGGGAATTCTCTATAATTTTGCTCACGTCATGGATGGGGAAGTGCCGTTTCTACCAGCGAGTCAAGATACCATTGGGTACTTACTGTTAATAATCTCCGCTTTTATATACAAGAAGCGTTCCATTGCATATGTATTAATTGCTCTTCTTGTGGCGGTATCACTCTTGCTAATGATCACAGCGCTGACATAGCTGGGTTGCTGCATCTAACAAAAAAAGAGCCCCCTGGGCTCTTTTTTAAACAGCAAAGAAGAATCTAAACCCCCGGCGTCGCCTCAGGGCCACCCGCACCAGCCCCAGGAGCTCCAGCCTCGGGACCGGCGTCTGCCGGCCCACCATCCGCGGCCTCACCGCCCCCAACAATCGGCGCGGCACCACCTGAACCCTTCGCGAGCAGCGCCTTCACGCGCTCAGCCACCTGCTTGGGAGTCATTTCGGCCTTCACAATGTAGTCGTCGGCGGCCATTTTGTAGACGCGCGTGGCCGTCT
>CAZGZY010000110.1:0-4008 GCA_964530365.1 uncultured Candidatus Saccharimonadales bacterium | reverse complement strand
AAGGCCAAATTGAGAGGCGATGTGAGTGTGGGAATGCTTTGTAGCGATTACGTACTCAATTTTGGTAAAGACCACAACGGAATCCTGGAGTTGTCAAGCGATGTTGCGATTGGCACACCATTGTGCGACATATATCCCGCTGACACTTTGATAGATGTAAAGACGCCGGCTAACCGGTTTGACGTGCTAAGTGTGGTGGGTTTGGCACGCGAAGTGGCGGCGATGACGGGCGAAGCGTTGGAGCCCTTGTCTCCCCCGGCGGTGCCGATTTCGGCAGCGGGCCCGGCTGTGGGCAAAGAGGCTCAGGCAGCGCGATATATGCTCGCGCGGCTATCGGTTGACCAGACTACTCTCTCCCCTAGGCAGATGGCTACTAAGCTCCAAGCGGCCGGCATGCGGACATTGGGGCCTGTGGTGGATGTCACTAACTACGTGATGCTTGAGCTCGGTCAGCCCCTTCATGCTTTCGACGCGGCAAAGGTTAAGCTGCCGATCCAGGTGCGCTTGGCGGCGGCCGGCGAATCCCTGGTGACTCTCGATGGCGTTAACCGAAAATTGACCACGGCTGATCTGGTGATTGCCGACCAGTCCGGCCCTATCGGGCTGGCGGGCTTGATGGGCGGTGCGGCGACCGAAGTTGGCCCTGAGACGAAAGAGATCCTGCTGGAGGCCGCGGTGTTTGACGGGACAACGATTCGGAAGATGGCCAAGCGCCACGGTTTGCGCACTGAAGCTAGCGCGCGCTTTGAACGCGGGTTGCCGGTACAGTCTCCTCCCCTGGCGCTCGGGTGGGCTGTGCAACTGCTTGAGGCAGTGGCTGGCGCACAGCTACAGGGCGCGACGGACCAGCTTAACCTTGAGCCAAAACCGGTGAGTATTGAGCTCAGTATCGCGGAACTTTCTCGACTACTAGGTTTTGGGATAACGCACAAGGAAGCCACGCAGGCTCTGGCAAAGCTGGAAATTCAGGCACAACCAGCAGTTGGAGAAAAGCACAAAACGGGTAAAAGCCATCAAGATGTGGTGGTTGTACCGGAAATCCCCTGGTGGAGGTCCGACCTGAAAGTGCCGGAAGACTTAGTGGAAGAAGTGGTGCGGGTGGTGGGTTATGATAAAGTGCCTTCCACTATCCCCTCATGGCGGCCTCGGGACTTGCAGTTTGACCGAATCAGGGCAAAGCGCCGGCGGGTGCGTGATTTGCTCTATGGCGCCGGGCTGTTTGAGGTGATGACTTACTCGTTTGTGTCTGACCGCCAACTGATGGATTTGGGGCATGATTTGAAGCAGTTCTTGAAGCTCAAGAACCCCTTGTCGTCCGAGCAGGGGTATCTGCGGGACTCTCTCCTACCGAGCCACCTGGTGGTGTTGGCGCGGAACCGGACATATGCGGATGGAGTGGGCTTTTATGAAATATCGAACGTGTTCGCGAAACGGGGCCCAGGCGAGCAGCCCGACGAGCCACTGCGGCTGGGTGTAACCATTAGCCGGCCTGAGGCCTCCTTTGGCTACGCGAAGGGCCTATTGGACGCTTTGGGCCGCGAGCTTAATGTGGGGCTGCAGGTGGAACCGGCGACCGACGCGGTATTTGCGCCCGGCCGGTATGGCGTGGTGCGGCTAGCGGACAAGCCGGTGGGCTGGATTGGGCAGTTGCACCCGGATCGGTTGCGCGGGCTGAAGGTTGAGGGTGAGGCAGCTTACTTGGAGCTCGACCTTACTCCCCTGATGGAGGCTAGTACTACCCGGCAGTTTGCGGGCATGATGCGGTTTCCGAAGATTTCGCGCGATGTGGCGGTGGCGTTGCCCGCGGAGACGACTTGGCAAGAGGTGTCTGAGGCGCTCAGTGGTCTTGCCAACACTGCCGTGACGTTTGTGAGCGATTATTACGGGGCAGGGCTGCCTGAGGGTCACAAGAGCTTGGCGCTTCACCTCGTGTTGAGCCACCCGGATCGCACTCCGACTGAGGCGGACGCCGTAGCCATGGAAAAGCAAACTTTGGCGATTCTCGGGCGTAAATTTGGGGCCAAGCCGCGCGACGACCGCGCTTCGTAACATTGCTCTAGCCACCCGGGAAGCATTAGCGGTATAATTTGGATTATGCTGAGGCGGAAACTCGACCCCGAGCGTCATGGGAGCGCTGGGTATACCTCCATAGTTCGGTTAGCGGCAATTGGGCTTGTCGTAGGGTTCTTTGTGCTTGGCACGCACCTGGCGGCCCGAGCGTGGTTTGACGGCCGGATTTTGCCAGGCGTGACGGTGGCCGACCGGAATTTGGGCGGGTTGACGCTGGCTGAGGGGCGGCAAGTAATCCGTGATGAGGTGGCGCGCTACAAGCTCAAGATTAATGTGGCCGACCAGCATTATGAGCTGACGGCGGCGCAGATTGGCGTGACGTTTGACGTTGAGGGGACGTTGAGTGGCGCCTATGACTCCGGGCGCGACAGCTGGCTGCCACCGCTTCACCACGACCCCATCGCTTTGTCGTACCAACTTGACCGGCGGCAGCTTAACGCATTTGCCGCCAGCGTTGAGGATAAGGTCGGCACTCCCCCAGTGGATGCTGGTGTCGTAGTGAAGGGCGCCACGGTAGCGACCGTGCCGGAGAAAAGCGGCTGGACGATTGACCGCGTTGGCATGGAGCGGCTGATCCAAGACGATGTGGGCTCCCCCGGAGCTGCCGGGTTAAACTTGAAACCGCGCGAACAGGTGGCTGATATCCAAGCTAAGGCGCTGGGACCGACTGTGGACGAGGCCAAGCAACTGATGGCGACGCCGATTATACTCTCGTATCAGGACCGGACGTTTACCCCGACCCCCGCGCAGATTGGGCAATGGCTGGCGTTTTTGAAGCAGCCGGACGGGTTGGCGTTTAAGCTGGTGCCGCAGGTTGACACCGCGAAACTCAAAAACTACGTGCAGTCAATCGCCAACCAAATTAATGTGGCGGCGGTCAACAAACAGGTTAACGTGGAGAACGGCGTTAGCAAGGTGACTGTTGAGGGCGTGGACGGGTTGGCGGTCGACCAAGACCCCATAACTGCGGCCGTGACGGCAGCGGTGGACAACCAGTCTTCCCTGACGCTTGCCATTACCACTCACCCGGTGCCGTTTAAGACAGTTTCAACGACGCTAGTGACGCTCGATTTGGGCAGTTACATTGAAGTTAATCTGAGCACCCAGCACTTGTGGGTGTGGCAGGACCACCAGGTGATTTATGACTCCCCCGTAACTTCGGGGGCCACTGGGGCCGGGTTGGGCACTGTTACAGGCCTCTTTAGCATTTATTACAAAACGACTAATACCCATCTGGTAGGCTACCAATATGGGTACAATTACGACGTTCCGGTGAAGTACTGGATGCCGTTTTACTCCGGGTATGGCCTGCATGACGCAGTGTGGCGCAACGGCAATTTTGGGGGGCCGGATTACTACTACGGTGGATCGCATGGGTGCGTGAATCTGCCGGACGCGACGGCGGAGTTTATTTATAATTGGTCGGTGGTGGGGACGCCGGTGTGGGTGCACAAGTAGAGTTATTTAGGCCGCGCTCTTGTCGGGCGCTCGCCTGGTGGTAGGTATTCTCTTCGCTCTACCCTTTTCCTGACACGACTCTCTCGCTTACCTAGCTGAGGGGGTTTTGGGGACTTGAAAATGCTTGGCTTTTGGAAATACTATGAAACTATGGCTGGTTGTTGCTAAAAAATAGAGACAGATTGGCTGAGACGAAATATTTGATTCGGCTGAGCATAAGCGCAATATATGGTATAATTTCGGGTAATGGATACTCAACCGACACCGCCAAATACCGTAATGCCCGAAGCGCAGTCGGCCGGCGTGCGGCCGGAGGATTTGCGGGCTGGGGAGCCGTTGCCGCAATCAGCTCCGGAAATGGCTCCGGCGCCGGGGTCGACTCCCACCCCGCTGCCGCCAGCCACCTCGCAAGTTGCTAGCCCACCGCCTAAATTGACGGCTGATGACGTGGCAGCGGCGCTGGCGGCCGTGCCGGCCCCA
>CAZGZY010000109.1:0-4009 GCA_964530365.1 uncultured Candidatus Saccharimonadales bacterium | reverse complement strand
TTGGCGGTGTCGGCGTCGCGGATTTCACCAATCATGATGATGTTGGGGTCTTCGCGGAGGACGGCGCGGAGCTCATCCATGAACAGCTTTTGGTCGTCGGAGCGGACTGGGACTTGGGAGATGCCGTCGAGCTCGTATTCCACCGGGTCTTCCAGGGTGACGATTTTGATCTCAGGGTTGTTGAGGTGGTTCATGATTGAATAGAGCGTGGAGGTTTTGCCTGAGCCGGTCGGCCCGACACTCATAACCAGGCCGCGGGGGTGAGAGACGCAGTGCATCAGCACATCGAGCTGCTTGGGAGTGAGATGAAGGTTCTCGAGGGTGAGGTATTCCACGCTTAGGTTAAAGAGCCGAATAACGACATCCTCGCCGTTGAGCGAGGGGATGCTTTCAAGACGCATGTTGAGCTGGGTTTCGTCGCCTTCGCCGTTGATGACAACCAGGCTCATGCGGCCGCCCTGGGGCTCATCGCCGCCCCATTTCACACCGGCGCGCATCTGGAGATCGGAGGCGAAGAGCTCATAGCGGTCACGCGGGATGATCGTGATGGGATGGAGGGTGCCGTCGATGCGGAAGCGGATGCGGGCGTCATGATCGCTGGGCTCGATGTGGATGTCCGAGGCGCCGAGCTGGTAGGCGAGTTGGGCGACGGGCTCGAACATGAATTTGGGCTCAATATTGAGCAGGTGCTGGGTAAAGGCCCCAAAGTCGCCGCTCTCTAAGATGCCCTGGTTTTGGGCTAACAGGAAGCGGTTGAACAGGCGATTCCAGCCGAACTGCGAAATAAACACATATTCAACATTGTAGCCGGCCAGGCGCTGAGTGAGCGACGGGAGTTGCTCGCGGTCGGTTTCCTCGCTGGTGGCGATGGTGAGGTTGGCGCCCTCAATGGCTACCGGGACAATACCGTAAGCCTGCATGCCCACGGTGGTGAGCTTGCCGATGAGGTTTGTGATATCGATGTGGGGGCGGGTGTCGAAGTAAGCCAGATTTAGTTGGGCGGCGAAGCCCTGAGCGGCGTTCTCAATTTGGTCGCGGTCTGCATCATTCATGCTTCTTATGGTAATGGCGCAAACGCTATTCGTCTATATCTGGGCTTAGCGCCAGGAGTGGAGCCACATCCGAGCTTGGAGCCCGGTGGGGCTAAGGAGCCAGCCGTACGTGAGCGGCGCGAAGAAGAGGAAGCCCAGCGCCACGATGGCGAGGACGGCGGCAAAGACTTGGCGGTGGGCGGGGGACTCGAGCTGGTGGCCGTCGCTGCCGGTGGCGAGGTCGTTCCAGAGCATAACTGCAAAAATGAGGCTAAAGATAAAAGAAAAGAAGTAGTGGTAAAGGAACATCACGCGTGCAACGCCAACAAATGGTAGAAGGTTAATGAAGTAGGCTGCGAAAGCCAGAGCGAGGGCTGAGACCGTGGCGGGCCGCAACTTGCGCCGGCTGAACCAGGAGTAACACAGCCCGGCAATGATCGCGATCCACACGCCCCACCAGATTATGGGGTTGCCGAGCAAGTAAATGTTGCCTTGGGCGCCGTTTTGGTATTGGCTGCCTTCCCAATAGTAGATGGGGCGTAGCTCGAGTGGCCAGGTATACCAGTGTGAGCCGTAAGGGTGGGTAGCGGTGAGGGTTTTATTAGCCTGGTACATTTCGATATTAAGCTGCTCGAATTTATACAAGAATCGGAGGTGCGTGTTGGGGTTGTAATTGGGGTTACCAACCAGCGTGGCTTGGAACTGGGGGGTCATGAAAGCGTCGCCGTCACCAGAGTGGGGCAGGAGCTGAAAGTGGACCCAAAAGGCGCCCATGTAGACCGCGAGCGGGAGAATGGCCAGGATGGCGAGCTCGCCGAGACGTTTGCGCCACGAGGCAACGCGGCCGCGTTGGTCCCAGAGCCAGACGAGGCCGATGATACCAAGGGCGTTTAGCCCGGTCCATTTGATGCTGACAGCGGCGCCGGCGCTAAGAGCTGCGAGCGCGAACCACAGCCAGTGCCGGCGGGTCTGGCTGTCGCGGGCGACGAGGTAGAGATAGACAGCCCCCAGGCCAAATAGCAGCAGGGTTGAGTCCATGAGGATGAACCGCGACTCGGTGAGCAGGGCATTGTCGGCCAGCACAAGGAATGCACCGAGGAACGCGAATGGCCGCGAGGCGCCGAGGCGGCGGAGGATGGCCCAGACGAGCGGGATGAGCAGGATGCCGGCCGCGGCGGGCAGGAAGCGCAGCGGCAGTGCCGTGCCGCTGATCATGGCGTCCGGCGACAGGTGTAGCAGGTGGGCTAGTCCGCCGAGCAAGAGTTTGCCGAGTGGCGGGTGGATGTCAAAGTAGTAGCGGGGGTCGAGGTAATGGGCCGCGAAGGCTTTGAAATAGACTTCGTCGAACACGACAGCGTTGGGCGTAAATAGGGTCCAAATGCGGGTGGCAAAGGCGGCGACAATGAGGCCGACGAGCTCGGGGTGCCAGCGCTTTGGTAAATGCCAGTGCTTTGGGGTCATGTGGTTATATTACCAGAGCTTGGTGCCGAATTTGTACTTTGCGTGGCCCATCAGTTTTATGAGACATGGACGCGGGCGGGGCTAGTAGATGTACTTGAACGAGGCGGTGGAGGCCCAGCGAAAGCTCTTGACCCCGATGCCGCGGTAGTTCATCTCGGAGATATAAACCTGGCGGCCGTCGTCAGAGACTTGCTCCACGAGCGCAACGTGGCCGAACGCGCCGGCCGGAGTCCAAGCGACGGCCGCGATGGCCGGGATTGTGCCGACGCTCCAGCCGCTGTTGACGGCATGGTAGTACCAGGCGGCGGCGTTGCCCCAGCCCGCGGGGATCTGGCGCCGGCCGGCGACATACCAGGTGCATTGGCCGCGGGCATAATTGTTGGCGTAAGTGCGGTCAGGCGCCATCGTGCCCGGAGGGAGCAATTGGCCGCTAGGACCGCCGGGCAGGAGTTGGGCATGCGTGGCGGAGGCTAGGTTGGCGACTGGGAGCAGCAGAGAGGCGCCGGTTACAGCCGCGGCGTGCCCGGGGGTAGTTACGGCGGTGGTTGTGCCTGGCAGAGTGTGTGAGGTCACGAAGATATAGTGCAGCGAGGCCGAGAAGACGGTCCAAATGAGCAGCATTATGAGGCTGCGTGGGATAACCCGGATATTGGCGCGGCGGGTGCCCGCGAGTTTGGCTAGAAAACCGGTCCACTGCCGGCGCCGGCGTGGGGACAGGTCTGGCCTTACCAGATATGATGAGAGGTTTTCAGGGAGGGTCATGAGGAGCATTGCCCGTTAGGCGAGAGTTGATCAGCTATCGTACTACCGGGCCTTTGGAATGCAAGCACAAGAGGCTTGGCAAGGGCCCCGACTATTGGCAGATAGCTACTCAACAGCGTAAAGTGAGGCTAGCATGCAACGTGGGCGACAGTCACATCCGATCCGAACCGTAATTCAGCTAGGCTTTCTGGCCCTGGTGGTGTTGGGCGCGCTCAACTACCAAGAGATTCTCGACCAATACGCACTGGCAACCTACCATCCGACGGTCTTTGTTAGCTCGTTTGAGGATAAAGTGAGCCTCACTGAACACGCTAGAGCAACTTTTTATCGGACGCAGCCCGTGCTCGATGGCAAGACGGCGTTCAATTCCGATTGCCAGACCCAGCCTCATGAGCTCGAGCTGGGTTGTTACTTCCATGGCCGAATTTACGTGTTGACGATTGACAACCCAAGCCTGGCTACGGAGATGAGCGTTGTGACCGCGCACGAGCTGTTGCACGCGGTGTGGGCGACTATGAGCCCAGCAGACCGCAAGACGGTTGGGGGCGAGCTTGAGCGCGTTTATGCGGGCATAAATGACGATGACCTTAAACAGCGTATGGACGGTTACGCCCAAAGTGAACCGGGTGAGGAGGCCAATGAACTGCACTCGATCCTGGGCACAGAGTTTGCAAACCTGTCTCCTGTGTTGGAGGCGCATTACGCGAAGTATTTCACCAATCGTTCTCAGATTGTGGTAGCCCACGCGGCGTAGC
>CAZGZY010000108.1:0-4223 GCA_964530365.1 uncultured Candidatus Saccharimonadales bacterium | reverse complement strand
GTATCGTGCACCGAGAAGCCAATCACCGTCAAAATCGCCGTCACAAACAGCGCATCAATCTCCACCCCAAAGAAGTGGCCGAGCAGCGAGAACACGCCCAGCACAAAGAACGCGTCGTGCAGCAGCGCCGCGATGGCCATAATCCCAAAACTCCACGGCGACACCGGCTGCGGCGCGTTGCGGAACGCGAACGCCACGTACAACACGATCGCCAAAGACACCAGCACCAAGCTCACGATAGCGTTGCGGGCGATGGTGGTCGAAACCGTTGGCCCCACTGAGTCAAACGACAGCTCGCTGGTCCCCTGGCCGCTCAAAGCCGCCTTGAATTTCTGATGGTTCGGCTCGTGCTGGGCTTGAGGAGCCGGATCGCGGAAACGGATCTGGGTATCGGCCCCCGCCGGCACCACTTGGACATCCTTAAAACCGAGCCCCTTGGCTGCCACATCAACCTTAGCCTGGCTCACCACCCCCCGGACGGTCGAGAGCTGGCCGGAGCTAAAGTCGATGCCGAGCTTGAGCCCAAACATCACCAGCGAGATAAGCCCGGGCACAATCATCACCAGCGAAATCGTATACCAGATCTTGCGCTTGCCAATTAGGTTCATGACTGGGCCTCCTCCGGCACTTTCACCCCATACCACTTGGGGTTACGGCCCCACTGTTGGCGAATCGTCAGGCGCAGGAGGGTGCGAGTCACCACTACCGCCGTAAACAGCGACACCAGCACCCCCAGCCCCAACGTAATCGCGAAACCGCGGATAATCGGCGTGGCGCTTGAGGTCATAAACAAAATCGCACAGGTAATCAGCGTCGACACATTCGAGTCCCGAATGCTCGTCCAAGCCCGGTCGAAGGCCGCTTCCACCGCCGACACAAAGCTCTTACCCGCCCGAAGCTCCTCTTTCATGCGCTCAAAGATCAAAATGTTGGCGTCCACCGCCATGCCAATGCTCAAAATAAACCCGGCAATTCCGGCCAATGTTAGCACAATCGTATACCCGGGCAAAAAAGCGCTCAGCTTGTACAACGAAACTGTAACTGTGGTGTAAATAATGAGTGCTAGCACCGCCAGCAACCCCGCCAACCGGTAGTACACGAGCATAAAAATCGCCACCATAGCCAGCCCAATCGCCCCAGCCACCAACGACTTTTGCACCGACTCGCGGCCCAATGTTGGGCCTACCGTCCGCTGCTCCACGAGCGTCACCGGCACGGGCAAAGCTCCGGCCGTGATCTCGTCGGCGATCTTTTTGGCCGTCGCCACATCCATGCTGCCGCTCAAAATCGCCGTGCCGTCAGTAATGGCCTCAGTCTTAGCCGGCCCGAACGTCGGCTGGCCGTCGAGCATCGCAAGCAACAAGTTGCCGCTCTGGCTCAGCTTGGTGGTAAGATCGCCAAACTTCGTCGTGCTCGCGCCGCTCTTGAGCTTGAGCCGCACCACCGGTTGGGCTCGTTGTGGGTCATAGTCGGCCGTCGCCGACTCAATGTCCTTGCCGTCAATGCCGGTGGGGGTAGTCGAGTTGTCCGACGCGTTAACCTGCAGGAAGGTCAGGTTAGCAGTCTTACCGATCCGGTCGATGGCGTCGTTTACGTCTTTTACGCCCGGCAAACTCACGCTCACCTTATCGCTCCCCTGACGCTGCACAATAATCTCGCTCGTGCCGCCAAAGTTGGCGCGCTTTTGGATCACGGTAATGAGCGAATCAATCGCCGTCTGGCGCGACGCGGCCGGCGTCTTGCTCAGATCCGCCTGAAACACTAAGTTCGCCCCGCCCTGCAAGTCCAAGCCCTGCTTCACGCTAAGTTTGGTGTTCTTTAGGCCGAGGGCGTGGAAAACCACGTCCTCGCGCGGCAATGCAACCACCGCCGTCACTATCGCGAGCAACACAATTAGGGCAAATTTCAGTCGTAAACTCATACTGCAGTTGATAATAGACGAAACCAGATAGCTACGTCAATTTCCTCTTTAGAAAGCTAAGCCCAGTTAGCCACCACATTATCGATCCGCGCCATAACCGAATCGGGGTCGATTTTTGGCTCATCCGTGTAGTAGTGGGCCACCGTAAAAAAGTTATCGGGAATATACAAATAATGCAGCTCATCCACCAACCCGTGCAGCCGCTCAATCACCTCACCCGGGCCCACCGGAATCGCCGCGATCTTCTTCTCCACATGAATCCGTTCCAAGTAATGCAGCGCCGCGTCGAACGACAAGCCGTTTTTAACGCCGTCAGTCGCGATGATGACATTGCGGCCCTCAAGCTGCGCCGGGTCCGCCCAACCATGCTCCCCCACCACCGATGTCATTTGGTACATTTGCTGCATCTTCTGCTCCTCGACGTACCCACGCATCTCTTCCATGTACTCCTCCATCTCGCCGGCCGCGATCATCGAGTTGTAGCTAAACCCGCCGGTTTGGTCGATCGTGCCAATCACCAAGCTATCGTCCCCCGGAGCGGAAATGCGCGCCGTCAGCAGCAGCGACAGGGTACAGTGCAGCCGGGCCGCGATTCGCTCACCCACCGCCACGCCCCCAGGGGATAACGCCAACACCGCCGTGTTCTCCCAACGGTAAGCCGACAACTCGTCAGCCAATTTGTCTCCCGCCTCGGCCCGATCATGAAAATACATAACCGCATTGTATCAGGGATGAGGCATCGGGCACTAGGCCCGCGGCGTTGCCCTATACTAAAGCCATGGAGCAGCGAAAATACTATCTGGTAACCCCACTCGCCTATACCGGCGCGGCTAAGGCATTTACCTACCACGCCACTGCCCAATTGGGGGCCGGCCAGCTCGTCAAAATTCCGATCGGACGGCGCGAAGTAACCGGCATCATTACCTCCACCGTCGACCAGCCCAGCTTTATCACCAAGCCGGTATCGGCCATTTTAGACCTCCCCCAAGTCCCAAACGATCTGATGAACCTAGCCTCTTGGCTGGCCGAATACTACGCCGCCAGCCCCGGCATGGTCTGGAGTACCATGCTACCCACCGGCATCAGCAAACAACGGCGCGCCACGCCCGCCAAAACGCCGCCGCCGGCCTCAGGACTGCCAGGCTCTCCCCTCACGGCCGAACAAACCGCGGCCCTCAGCCAAATCCGCGCCTCGACGCGCACGTCTCAACTGGTGCAGGGCGTCACCGGCTCGGGTAAAACCCGCCTCTACCTCGAGCTTGCGGCCGAGGCCCTAGCGGCCGGACGCTCGGTCATCATCCTGGTCCCCGAAATCGCCCTCACCCAGCAGGTCGTCACGCAGTTCGAAACGGCCTTCGGAGGCCAAGTGCTATCGAGCCACTCCAAACTCACTGAGGCCGGCCGGCACCGCATCTGGGCCGAGGCCGCCAATGCCACGGCCATCGGGGAGCCCCGCGTTATCATCGGGCCGCGGTCGTGCCTGTTTATGCCCCTGCACAACCTTGGGCTCATCGTGGTCGACGAGTGCCACGAGACCAGCTACAAGCAGGAGCAACATCCGCGCTACCACGCCGTCACCGCCGCGGCCCAGCGCGCCCGCGACACGGGCTCCCGGCTCGTCATGGGGTCGGCGACGCCCGGGCTAAGCGAACTGTACTTGGCCCACATCGGCCGTGTTGAACACATAATGTTACTCGAACGAACAAATAAAATACCCCATTCTCAAGCCAAAATAATCGATCTGCGCAACAAAGATTTATTCAAGTCGAGCAAATTTATTACTCAAGAATTAGTCGAGGCCATCGCGGCCACCATTGCCGCTGGCAGGCAAACGTTGCTCTACATTAACCGCCGTGGCAGTGCTTCGAGCCAAATCTGCGGCGATTGCGGCCACGTCACCAAATGCCCCAATTGCGAGCTACCGCTCACCTTCCACGCCGACTTGATGCGCCTCATTTGCCACCACTGCAACTTCCGGCGCGACAGCCCGGCCGTCTGCCCCGAATGCAACGGCGCCAACCTGCGTCTGCTAGGCGGTGGCACCAAACGTATCGAGGCTGAGGTTACTCAGCTGTTCCCGGGAGCCCGCGTCGCCCGTCTCGACCGTGACAGCGCCACGCTCTCGCATATCAACGCCGTCTTTCGAGCCTTACGTAAAGGCGAAATCGACATCTTGGTCGGCACCCAGATGGTCGCCAAAGGCCTCGACTTGCCGGCCATCGACACCATCGGCATCGTGGGCGCCGACACCATGCTCCACCTACCCGATTACACCGCCGCGGAACGAACCTACCATCTGCTG
>CAZGZY010000107.1:3429-4337 GCA_964530365.1 uncultured Candidatus Saccharimonadales bacterium | reverse complement strand
CGCCAATGCCCCCCGGTAGTGGGGTAGAGCCGCCGCCACACCCCAAGAATTGGCGCTGGGCCATAATTGTGCTGGTGGTAGTGCTTGTTGCTACGGGCGGGTATTTCGCGTGGAAGATTTTCTTCAACTCACCCCAAGCTGCCCCCAAAGCCCAGCGCACCGCTAAAATTGGCGTTCTGGCGCCGCTCACTGGCGACAACTTGAGCATCGGCAACGGTATCCGTCGGGCGGTTCAGCTGGCTCGCAAAGACCTGAATCTGCAAGACGTCGACATCCAAGTGATCGAGAAAGACTCCAACTGCGAATCCACGGCCGCCATTGCTGGCGCCAAGGATCTCATTGCCCAACACGTTATCGCCATCGTCGGCGATTATTGCTCAAGTTCCACTCTGGCCATTCTCAAGCTCGCTGAGGCCGCCCACGTCGTGGTTATCAGCCCGGCGGCCACGAGCCCCACGCTGTCGGGCTCGAGCCCTTACTTCTTCCGCACCGTCCCCACGGACATCCAGCAAGGGGAGTTCGCGGCCAAGCTCGTCAACAGCAAGGGCTACAAGAAGGTTGCCATCTTGCACGACAACGACGCCTACGGCATTGGGCTCGGCAAGTCATTTGCCGACAATGTAGCCAAGCTTGGGGGCACGGTTTCAGCCAATGAGGTCTTCCCGGCCGAGGGCATCGATGTCGCGGCACAACTCGACCGCATCAAGGCTTCCAAGGCGCAGGCGCTCTACATCATCAGCGTCTCCCTCACTTCCGACCGCGCCATTCTCGAGGGCATCCGCGCCCGGGGCATAACGGCCGCCATTTACGGCTCCGAGGCGCTCAAAGACCAAACCTTCATCGACGATGAAGGCGCCGCCGCCGAGGGTATGACCGTCACGGCTCTGCCGGATGGCTCGGCTACCTTC
>CAZGZY010000107.1:0-3419 GCA_964530365.1 uncultured Candidatus Saccharimonadales bacterium | reverse complement strand
CAACTTCCAAGCCGAATTCAACGATGCGCCGGCCACGTATTCGGCCCAAACCTACGACGCCTACACCGCCATCGCCAAGGTCATCGCGGCCGGTGCGGCCACGGGCGACGAGGTTAAGACGGGTCTGGCTAGTGTTAGCTTCACCGGCGTCGCCGCCGAGATCAAATTCAACTCCCAAGGCGACATCTCAAATGGCACGTTCGATGTCGTTACGGTCAAAAGCGGAAAATACATCTCAGCTGGGCAATAGGTGAAGATTTCCCAAAAATTCCTGGCCCTCTTCCTCACCAACGCTCTGCTTCCCATGTTCGTGGTGGGCTCATTTGCCTACATCTATAGCTCGTTCGAATTCCGCTCCCAGATCACCGAGCGGCTCCAGGGCATCGCCGCCCACGAAAAGCAGCGGGTGGTGGTGCTCAACGACCGCAATTTCGAGGTGCTGGCCAACGTCACCACTAAGCTGACTCTGCGCACGGAGATGCAACAATTTGGCATGTCGCCCACGCCGGCTATTCGTGCTGCTATCAATGGCTACCTCACCGACTTCATGCAGGAGAACGCCGGCCTTTACCGCGTCAGTGTGGCCGACGCTACCGGAACCATTATTGGCTCCACCGACCACACGTTGGTGGGTAACCTGGTTGGGAACGAGGAAGCATTCAAGGTGGGGCGCGATTCCGCCACTACCTCCATCTTTTTCAAAAACGCCGACGGTACTACCCGCCAATATTTAGCCGCGCCGTTTCATCTCGAAAATAAATTCATTGGCGTGGCCATCCTCGAAACCAGCCCGAGCACTTTGCGAGCCATCGTCCAAGACTACAGCGAGCTGGGCAGCACCGGCGAGGCCTACCTCACCAGGGATTATCCGGACGGGAGCATGAAATACCTGATGCCGCAGCGCTTCCGCGCCACGGGGGCGCTTAGCTCGGTCTCACCCGAGGACGCCGTTCAGATTCGCGCTGGCGGCAGCCAAATCAAAACCATCACCGACTATCGCGGCCACATCGCGCTCATTGCCTCGCTACCCGTCGAGCGCACCGACTGGCGGATGGTGGTGAAGCTCGATCAAAACGAGGCCTTAGCGCCCATCGACCGCTTGCTCAACGTCACCATCTTGATGTCTATTATTGTGGTACTAGCCACGGTCCTCATTGGCCTGTGGTCGGCCGACAAGTTCACCCGCCCTCTCCGCCGGCTGACCGCGATCGTGGAGCGCATCCAAGCCGGCGACCTCAACCAGATCGCCCCCGTAACCTCGCACGACGAGATCGGCATCCTAAGCACCGCCTTTAACGGCATGACCACCAGCCTCCTGGAGACCCGGGCGCGCCTGATGGCATCAATCCAAAGCCTGGAGCAGGGCTTCATACTGGTCGACAATGCCGGCGTTGTGCAGTCGATGAACCCGGCCGCCCGCCGTCTCCTCGAGCTCCAACACCCGCAGGAGAGCCGCCCAGCCGCAACGCTTAGCGAAGTGCTAGAGGGGGTCAAAGACCTAAATATTGATGAAAAGCTGGCCGAATGCGTGACTCACGGCCGGGCCATCAACTGCAAAGACATCCCGTATCGCAACGCCTACTTCAACGTCTTCTTCTCGCCAGTCATTCTAGGGCAAGGCGTCCGGGGCGCCGTGGTGCTGCTCTCGGACATCACCGAAGAAAAAATCCTTGAGCGCTCCCGCGACGATTTCTTCTCGATCGCCACCCACGAGCTGCGTACCCCCCTCACGGCCATTCGCGGCAATGCCAGCCTCATAAAAGACATGTACTGGGACGACATCAAGAGCGACGAGTTCAAGAACATGATCAACACCATCGACGAATCCAGCGTCCGGTTAATCGGCTTAGTAGGCGACTTCCTCGACGCCTCCCGCCTGGAGCAGGGCAGGTTCAAATACGCCCTAGAGCCAGTGAACCTCATCGATGTCGCACGCTCTGTGGAAAAGGAGTACCGTGCGGCGGGCACCCTCCAAGGTCTGTATCTGAAGGTGCAGCCTCCCAAACAACCTTTGCCCCAGGTCTACGCCGATTTCAACCGCGTTAAACAGATCATGATCAACCTCATTGGCAATGCGCTCAAGTTCACCAAGACCGGCGGGATTACTCTCACGTTCTCCGCCGAGAACCAAGAGGTCGAAGTCCACGTCACCGACACCGGGCAAGGTATCAGCGAGGAAGGGCAGCGCGTACTGTTCCATAAGTTCCAGCAAGCCAACGAGAATGTCCTCAACCGGGATAGCCGCGGTAACGGTCTTGGTTTGTACATCTCCCGGATGCTATCTGAGGGCATGGGGGGCGGGGTCCGAGTTGTCGAGTCTACCTTAGGCCGGGGCACTACCTTTGGCCTGCGTCTGCCGGTTGCGACCAAAGCCCAGCTTGGCCAAGCCGAACCGGTGCTCTCATCGGGGCAAACGACCCCTCCGGCCGCCTCGGGGAGCTAGGTTCCCAAGCTGTAGATAAATATTACCTTGACAGCCATAGTAATGTGCTATACATTATAATCATGATTAATCAAAAACTATCGTCAGACTTGCTCCGTGGCCACACCGACACCATGATTCTTGGGCTATTGGTGGCCGGCGATAAGTATGGCTACGAAATCACCAAACTCATCGCCGAACGGTCGGGCGGGGAGTACGAGCTCAAGGAAGCCACGATGTACTCCAGCCTGCGTCGGCTCGAAAACGACGGCCACATTACATCATACTGGGGCGACGAAACCCAAGGCGGCCGCCGCAAATATTACCGCCTTACCACTTCGGGCCGGCAGCTATACACCGAAAACAAGCAAAACTGGGATGCCGCCAAGCGCATCCTCGACGAATTACTGTAACCAAAAAAGGAACTATTATGGACAAGAAACTAGAAAAATATCTCGATGATGCCTTTAAGCCCTACGGTGACTTCCCGGCCAAGGCCGACGTTAAAGCCGAGCTCCTGGGCAACCTCCAGGAGAAATACCAGAACCTAAAAGAGCAGGGCAAGTCCGACGACGAAGCCTACCAGACCACCATCGACTCAGTCGGCGACATCTCGGAATTGATGGAGTACGTGCCCCACGACGCGGCTGAACCCGCCAAGGATAGCGCCCCTTCCGGCCGCGACCTGCACCAATCCAATCTCCCGAATTCCGACCTGGCCGGCACCAACTTGCGCAAAGCCAACCTCAAAGGCTCGGCTCTCAAGGAGTCCAACTTCTCCGGCGCGGACCTGGCCGGCGCGGACCTGTCCGGCTCCGACCTAGCCCGTTCCCGCTTCGCCGACGCCAACCTCGCCGGCGCGAAGCTGATCGGCTCTAACCTCCGGGCCGCCGATTTCGCCGACGCCAACCTCACGGGAGCGGAACTCAAGGGCAGCGACCTGTCGCTAGTCCGGTTCGACGGCGCCACCCTCCCGGGCACCATGCTCAAAGCCTCG
>CAZGZY010000106.1:0-4375 GCA_964530365.1 uncultured Candidatus Saccharimonadales bacterium | reverse complement strand
TTGGGATTGTTCGGCGGGTGGCCATGTGGATCCAGGCGAATCATATCTGGAGGCGGCTACTCATGAACTCGAAGAAGAGGTGGGGCTTAGCGGAGTGCCGCTGGAGGAGGTTGGTAAGTATTTATTGGAGTTCCATGAAGGCGAGGAATGGGTGCGCAAGTTTGATACCGTGTATGTCGCGCGTTATGACGGCGAGCTTCGGCCGGGGTCGGATGAGGTGGCGAGGGTGAAATGGATTAGCCTAGACGACCTCGGGGCGTGGATTGAACGAGCTCCTGAGGAGTTAGCGCCAGGGTTGCGGGAAACCTACCACCGCTATCTGGCCTCCATGATGGCCCGGACGTGAGTTTGGACGAGAGGGTCGCCGAGCTTTGCCGCGGCGCGATTGAGGCGCGGACGTTTCCGGGGTGCGTCGTGGGTTATATCCGCGGCGGGCGAACGGCCGTTTTGCCGTTTGGGCGGCTCACCTACGACGCCGGGGACCCGGTCGTGACTGAGCGGACCGTGTATGACCTGGCCTCGATCACGAAATCGCTGCCGACCAGCTCGGTAATTTTGATGCTGGTGGAGGATGGCCGGATATCGCTGGACCAGCGGGTGGCCGACTTTATCCCCGAGCTTAACAATGAGTATCGCGAGCAGATCCTGGTACGCCATTTGCTGACGTTTACGGGGTCGTTTGATATCGGCGGACGGCTGGCCGAGGCGGCGCGCGAGAACCCATCGCGGCTACTGGATTTGGTGTTTACCGCTCCCCCGCCGGCCCCGCCCGGCGCGCGCTACCTCTACACCAACGCGCCGTCGCTACTGCTCGGGGTTATCGCCGAGCGGGTATGCGGCCAGTCGCTGGAGAGAATCGCCCACGACCGGCTGTTCGGGCCGCTCGGCATGGAGCGCACAACGTTCCGGCCGGCGTTCCCGGAGGCCGAGATTGCGCCAACGGAGGCCGGACCGCAAGGTGAGGTGCGAGGTAAAGTGCACGACCCGGCGGCGCGGGCATTAATTACGCACGGCCAGATACCGGGGCATGCGGGCCTGTTTAGTACCGCCGGCGATTTGCTAAGGTTTGCTCAGATGCTGCTCGACGGCGGCGAGCTTGGCGGCCGCCGCTACTTCGGACGCGAGATGATTGCTGCGATGCACACCAACCAAATCCCCGGCCTCACGCCACCTGTCGGGCTTGGCTGGGTGGTGGGGCGGCCCGAAATGATGGGTAGCCAAGCAAGCGTCGAAACGTTTGGGAAGACCGGCTTCACCGGAACGATGATGCTGATGGACCCTTCCAAGAACATGGCCTTAGTAGCCCTGTCCAACCGCACCTACCCCAAACCTTCAGAGAAGCAGGCCAATCAGCTATTTATGAGCAGCCTAGCCGATATCGTATTCGCCGCTTAGACCTGCACAGTTTGGAGCGACGTTCTGGGGAGGGATTCGAAGGCGGCTAGGAGCCTCCGAAAGCTGGGGTCAATGAGCTCGTCGTACTCGAGCGGCGCCAGTCGGGCGACCCGGGTGGGTCCGGACTCAGTTGGCAACCTAAATGACATGACCCCGCGCCCTGAGACGTACATTTGGCATTCGAAGGTGTGCACTGGTATAGCTCCCATGACTTTGCCTAGTACTTTCGGATGAGCCCGATGACCACGCCTTGGATTTCTATAGCTGTTCCGGGTTCAATAATGATAGGCTCCATAGCCGCGTTGGACGGCTGCAGGCGAATATGGTTCTTCTCTTTGAAGTAACGCTTGAGCGTGGCCTCGCCGCCGTTGATGAGCGCGATGACCATTTCGCCGTTACTTGGGGCCGGCTTCTCGGTAACCACAACGTAGTCGCCGGTGTGGATGCCTTCATCGATCATGGAATCGCCTTTGACCTGCAGGACGTAGGAGTTGCGGCGGCCGACCATGAATGGCGGCACCTCCAGCGTCTCAGGGTGGACGCCGAGAGTCTCGATGGGCTGGCCGGCCGCTACCAGGCCTAGAATTGGCAGCCCAACGCTGGGCGTGGCATCGACGTCGTCGGCCCGCACGAGCTGGATAGAGCGGGCTTCGTTATCGCCCTTTTGCAGCATCCCCTTGCCGACAAGCGACTCGATGTGCTCGGCGACCGTGGCGACGGAGCCATATTTAAAGTAGGCCGCGATCTCGCGATAGCTCGGAGCGTATCCGTGCAGCTCAATATATTGCGTGACGTAATCTAGAACTTCTTTTTGACGCTTTGTAAGCGGCTCTGCCATTGGTAACCCTCCCAAGGTTTATGATTAGAGTGTACCGAACAAAAGCCGAAGTGTCAATTAAATTGTTTGGTGACGGGGAAGTCTTTGCTGGACTTGTAATAAGTGTTGAACGTATCGGTCTTAATAACGTTACCGGCGAGGTCGACGACGTCGCGGTAAAATACCGTATGCGAAGGCTGGGTGGCGTCGGTGGAGCCGGTGACAAATTCGGGCCCGCGGATGACGCCGGACTTGGTTTTGGTGCCGAAAAAGTCGAACTTAAGGTCGACGCCCTTCATGACGGTTTGCATCAGGATGTAATGGCCGGTGTCGTTAACGAATTTGAAGTCGACATCGGGGTAGTAGATGGTGGCGTCAATGCCGGGAACGGCGTAGGGCCAGGTGTAGTAGCTAATGGCGAAGGCGTGGTTGACGCGCTCGGTGATGGGCAACCCCGCGGCCAGGGCGGCGCGGAAAGCGGTGGAGCTTACTTGGCACAACCCCCCGCCATACTGCTTCTCCTCATGGTCGCCGAGGATGACGAGCTCGGGGACATAGCCGGTTTCGGGGCCGACGTCGCCGAGGAGGGCGCCGAAGCTGAAGGTTTGGCCGGGCTTAAGCAGCACGCCATTGAACTTAGCGGCGCCGGCGCGGACGTTGATGAGGCGGGTGGATGGTGAGCCCGGGAAATAGGTTTCGCCCTCGGAGATTTGCTCCTTGATGCCGAGTGAGTCGAGGTTGGTTTCGTTGACGTCGGCCTGGGTGACATCGACACGCAGTGTGATGTGGCGGTCGCCTTCGTTGGCCTTGCCGACGCCCCCGGCAATGGCCTCGACCGCGCCGGCCTGGTCGAGCTTGGCCCCCGTGCGGCTCGGCTGCACAATGGCGAGCTGGCCGTCTTGCATGGCGAGCCCGGCGTTTTGGGCGGTTTGGTCAACGCTGCCGGCGAGGCTAGCCACGAAGGCTGCGATGGCCGGTCGGCTGAGCGAAACGGTGGCGGAAGGAGCCGGCGGGTAGAGGTCGCCGAGCTGGAGGGTGCGCAAGAAGTCCTTGGGCGGCTGACTGCCCACCTGGATCCAAGAGATGATGGTTTGCTGGTCCACCACGTGGTCGGCGCCGGAGTAGGTGAGCGTGAGGGGGCCGGACAAGTAACTGTTGAGCTGGCCCACGGCGGCCTGGAGCGGTACGGTGTCGAGGTCGGGGGCTAGAGCGTACACCGGGGCAACGACGGTATCGGTGGAGGTTTGCGACAGGCGGTCGTTAATACTTTGGGTGAGGCGGCCGAGGTCGAGGCGGTTGCCCGGGGCTGAAGGCGTGACCTGCGCTTGGTTATTGTCGAAGCTCAGGCTGGCGTTCTGGATGGGGGTGGTGAGGTCGTCGCTGAGCTGCACCAGGTACGGGATGAGGCGGGCGTCGTCGTAGCTGTAGGCGGAGAAATTGCTGGCGCGGCCGAAGAGCGCCCGGGCCTGCTGATGCAACTGGCTCCAAAAATCGCCTTGACGGCCAAAACTAAACGCCAGGTCCGCGACCTTGGCGGTGTCATATTTGACGTTTAGCTGGGCCACCGGGATGCGCAGGTTGGTGTCGCCATTGGCAATGGTGATGACCTCGCCCGAAAACGTGGTGGTTTTATCGGCCAGGCGGCGGGTGGCGTCGGCCTGGGAGAGGCCGCCCAAGTAAATGCCGTCGGCGCTGACGCCCGGGTAGATCTTGCCGGTGTAGACCAGCTCGAAGCTGCCGGTGAGCAGGGCCGCGAGCACAATGAGGCCACCCAGCGCACGGACCCACAAGGGCGAGCGGCGCCAAGCGCTGTCTTGGTAGCTTTTGGGTTCGGGGCCGTCTTGGAAGTCTTCAAGCTCGAGCAAGGGCTCCGGCGCGGGCGCAGGGGCGGCTTTGGGTTTAGGCGCGCGCTTAGGCCTGGATGCCGGCTTAATATCTTCGAATGGTTTGGGGTTGGCCATGTATTGATATTATGACACAGGATACCGCGGTGTGAAGAAAGCAGGAAGCTTTTGCTTACTCCACTGTGACGGACTTGGCGAGGTTGCGGGGCTGGTCGACGTCGGTGCCGCGCTCGCAGGCCACATAGTAGGCAAAGAGCTGGAGGGGAATGTTAGCGAGAATGGGCTGAGTGTAGGGGTTGGAGTCGGGGACGTAAATGAC
>CAZGZY010000105.1:2473-4383 GCA_964530365.1 uncultured Candidatus Saccharimonadales bacterium | reverse complement strand
TGCTCCGATTGTAACGGAGGGCGCTGAGGTGGTGATAAGCTGTGTTGGGCGATGATATGTTGATAATTTTTGTGTGCATAGCGGAAATTGTCGGGTTATTAGGTCGCATTATAGCAAACCGCCGATTTAATGCCCGAAAAAGCCGCGGCCTTCGGCGTCGGGGATGAGCCAGAGCGCGACGTCGTGTTTGGCGCAGAGGTCGATGGTGAGTTGGTCCTTCACCGAGCCGCTGGAGGCCCAAATGGCCGCGACGCCAGCTTTAATGAGCACTTCGGGGCCGTCGGGGAACGGGAAAAAGCTGTCGGAGTAGGCGACGGCGCCTTTAGTGTTGTGGCCGGCGTCGAGGCTGCGTTTGATGGCCAGCTCGCAGCCGCCGACCCGGTCTTGCTGGCCGACGCCGTTGCCGAGGAGCTGGCCGTCACGCACGAGCGTTACCGTGTTGGAGTTGGAGGTGGCGCCGATGGCCCAGGCAAGCAGGAGGTCGGCTTGTTGCTCTTTGGTGAGCTTGCCGTGCTTGGCGAGCGTGGGACTAGCAAGGTCGGCCACGAAGCTGTAACCCGGCTGGCGCAGGAAGCCGCCGCGGACTGGGCGCAGGAGCGGCGCGGGGTCGAGTGAGGCCTCGGTGAGGCTAGCGAGCGCCGGGTTTACCAAAAAGCGGCAACGGTCGCCCTTGCGCTCGAGCAGCTTGATGGCGCCGGGGGTAAACGACGGCGCAGTGACGGCATCGAGCAATCGGCGGCCGGACTCGACACCGTGGGTGAGTAGCTCTTCGGCTAGCGCCTCGGTGATCTGGAAGTTTACCATGACGAGGCCGCCGAAGATGGCCCGCGGGTCGCCCAGAACCATGCGCCGAATAGCCTCGGCCGGGTCGTCTGACACGGCCGCACCGCACGGATTGCCGTGTTTGGTGCCGATGGCAATGGCCGGGACGTGGTGGAGGTTGCGGTCGAAGCTTGCTGCAACGTGGGTGATGGTGTGGAGCTGGCGGTTGACTTCGGCTAAGTTGTTGAAGCTGGGGGCGCCGCCCGCGGCGAGCTCGAAGCGATCGATGGCCAGCGGGTCGTCCGTCTCGGCCGCAAACAGCGCCGCCGGCGTCTGGTAGGCGTTTTCACCGTATTTGGCGGCCGCGGCGAGGTGGCCCAGCAGCCCGTCGTAATCTCCACCCGAGTGGTACCGGGCCGAGTCTAGGCAATAGCCGGCAACGGTGAACTCGGTGGTGGCGGCCAGGTCCTGCCGGAATTTGTCGCCGTCCGGCTCGCCGCCTTCTAACCAATCGAGCACCGGTTGGCGCTGGTCGGGCCGGCAAATCACGATCCGGCCGCCTTTGGCCGCTGAGCGCAGCATGGCGGGGCCGCCGACGTCGGTTTTGGTGATAACCGATTCGTGAGTGGCGCCGGCGCGAGCAATTTCGGCCTGTAGCGGGTACAAATCGACGCACACGAGATTAATAAACGGTACATTCAGGCGCTCCAACTCGGCGCGGTCCGCGGTGTTATCGCGAGCCAAGAGCCCAGCGTGAAGCTCGCGTGATAGCGTAACGACGCGGTGGTCTAAGATGGCTCCCCCGCCGACTAGCTCGGCCACGTCGGTGACGGCGACGCCGGCCTCCCGGAGGGCTTTGGCGGTGCCCCCGGACGACCAAATGGTCCAGCCGAGCCCAACGAGCTTGCCTGCGAACTCCGCAATGCCAGTTTTGTCATATACCGAAATGAGGGCGTGGCGTTGGCTCATTTATTCTCCGTCATAGTTCTTCTTGTTTGTCGCGCAGGAAGCTCACCCATTGCCGGATGAAGCGCAGGGACGACTTGAGGGGTAGCTCAATGCCCATATCGAGCACGAAGGTCACAATGTTGGCCTTGGCGTACTTGTCGGAGATCCAGTGGCCGACGCGGACGAACGGTGTCGATAGA
>CAZGZY010000105.1:0-2463 GCA_964530365.1 uncultured Candidatus Saccharimonadales bacterium | reverse complement strand
AGAAGTCGGCATTCGACATAATGAGCGGTGACTTGAGTGCAGACGTGGGCTCTTCGGATCTCGTGGCCGTCGCGGACTAACGGTGGCGATAGAATATCGATGAAGGCCTGAAGGATGCCCTGGTGTTCGTCGAGCATGGCGAGTTCACGGGCTGATTGTCGGAGCCGGAACCCGAGGAAGCTAACGGCCGAGAAGAAGGCAAAGAAGATGGCGCCGTTAACCATGTTGAAACCGAGTTTGTTCAAGCCCCAGACCAGAAGCGCGATGGAGCCGATGAAACTGACGGCGTAGACGAAGGCGAAAATGCCGTTGAGCGACTTAGACTTAACGCGGCGCTTGGGCTTATAGACCACCGGCGCGCCGGCGCCTTCATATAAGATGCGGTCAACGTAGCCCGCGACTACCTCGGTGTTTTGGCGGCTGGGGACGTCGATGCGTGCGCCGATGGTGGCCATATAGAGCACCGGGAAGCCAATATTGAGCATTAATGGGACCCAGGAGATCACGGAATACACGGCCAGGTCGTAGGGCACCTCGATGGACACGCCAACCAGGGTTTTGGTGATGAGCACGAAGAGGATTGTCTTGCCGATGCGCACGCCTAGCTGGTCTTTGATGAGCACGTACTGCTGGGCGCAAACGTTTTTGACGCGGGAGATGGTTTCGCTGCGGCTGGACCCGAGCGACTGCGAGGCGGAGCTAGCGCCCAGGGTATACTCGCGTAAGATCCGGATGGGCGCGCCGTAGCGGGTAACCAGGCGCGCCAGGCGGTTGGTGATGGGGGCTTGGTAGAGGTTGTCGATGAGCTCGTTGAGCTGGGTGATATGCTCCGGGGCCTGGTGCTCGAGCTCGCCTAGGCTGGCTACGAAGCAATGGTAGCGGACAGTGGCCAGGTTGGACTTAAATAGGGAGCGTTGGACGGCGCAATACAGGGCAATGCGGTACTGCTGGTCGCTGGGAGGGGTTTTTTCAGCAGCTTTGCTATCGATGGACGCTAGAAAGTGTTCGTAGGCGTATTGCATAAAGACGGCGATTTTGGGGTTGGGGGTAAGGATGTTCTCGATCTGAACCGAGGCGTACTGGAAGATCCACTTGGTGACAAGGCGCGGGTCGAGCCGTTTGTCATCGACGAGCGTGTGAAAGATGATGGAGTAATGCTCAAAAACGACGTCAATGCGCTCAATTTGGGTGAGCGGAACGCTGTCGTTTTTGAGGTAGCCGGCCTGGGTGAGCTCGGTGACCAGGTCGGCGGCCATGGCCGAAGGTGAGCGCAAATTGACGTTGCGCACGATGAACCGTTCGATGGCGCTGCGCAGGAGCAAATGGTGCTCGCGGTAGGCGGCGGCGTTGCGCAACTGCTCGTAGGCAAAGTAGAACCCGGCGCCGAGGCTGGCGACATGGAAGACTTGTCCGCCGGCTGCCGGCTGCTGCTCGGCCGATTTAAGGCCGGCAATGAGGCGCTGGGCGCTGGCGGATAACGGTAGTGGCTGCATGATGGTCATTATAGACCAATCGAGGCTGCGGCGCTCGTGTGTTCTTCCAGCTCGGGCCGGCAGAGGCAATAGTTGCATTCTTTAGCGATATATGGTACAGTTAACGAAACTTCACGGAGGGTGAGGAGAATGTATGAGAATCGAACTGTCCCCGAGCCGCCCGGAGAACAATCGGCTGCAAACCTACACGGCCATGCTTTTTCGCGATTCTGAACTAATCGCTGAAATTACAGAAGCGCCTCATGACATTGCCAGGCAATGGGCTGAGATCATGAGGGACCTGCATGAGGGCATGCCGGAAATCAAGCGCCTTGGCGTTTGCTTGTATTGTGGTAGCACCCAGCGTGTGGGCGAATTCTGCGGCGATTGCGACCGTGTTTTCCGCAGCTAATAGTTCTCGCGTTTACGCCAAACCCCTTGCTGGTTGAACATCCGCGAGGGGTTTTGCTTGTCTGGGAGGCTTGGTGGGGTCCTGTTTGCCGTGGTGTTAAAACAAGTGCTCGGTAGTCACATGCGCACCGGCACCAATGTGGTTGACGATGTAGTGCTTGACCTCAGGGAGCTTGTCGAGCTGCTTGATGAGGCGCGGGAGGTCTCGTTGCTGTACAAGGAGCCAGGGGTTTTGGCCGGTGTTGACCGTGAAGTATACCTCCAGTCCCTGCTTCTGGCGCCATTGGCGCTGCGCGGTTTGCATGATGGCCAGTGTGCCGGGGTACAAGTACAGGCAGGGCTGTGTTTGGGTCATCATGATGGCATGGAGCTCGAGGGCCTCTTGCTCGGCTAGCTGCCCGAAGGCCGTGAAATCTTGGTGGCGATAGGCTTCTAATGTGCGGGAGATCTTTTGGTCGATGTGACGTAGTCGTTCGGCGAAGAATGGGCTGCTTTGGGCACCGCTCATGCCCGCGGTTGTGGGTAGGTATTTTTTGTCCGTTGAGACCACGACCGCGACGATGCAAAGACCCGGCCACCC
>CAZGZY010000104.1:0-4419 GCA_964530365.1 uncultured Candidatus Saccharimonadales bacterium | reverse complement strand
TGTACGTCAGCGCTGCTGACGACCACTTTCGGGTCCAATGGGTACTCCAATGTTCATGGGGGAAGATTGGGAGTGTTATTATAGCATTTCTACTTGCTAATGTCCAATTTCCCTAATTATGCATAATTAGGGCTGAATGTGTGAAGACCCGGAGCCCATAGTCGCGAGTGGCGGTGTTGGGCTTCCGGGCTGTGTGATGGAATTTAGGGAATTTCGCGATTAACTGTTTTGGCGAAGATACTCTTTTTCCTTCAATAGAGCTTGGCCAATCTGCTCTTGCGTGTTGGCCGCTTGCCAGCCATTATCATCGTGAGGAGAACGAATATTTATCCATACTTCTAGTTTGTAGTCACCTCTCCATTGCCCGCGCAAATCGGCCCGGAATAGTCGTCCGTTTACTCTCCAACGGGTATCTATCCAAAGGCTTGCCGGGTACGAATTAAAGTCACTGTCATAGCCCGCTGGTGCGATGTTCTTTGTGATCTCCACCGGAGTATCGACTGAGACACCCATTTGTCTAAACCAGACTCTTACAAACTCGAGGATTACTGCTTGCTTCTGAAGGAACGCTTCATCGAACTTCCTGAGTTCTTCTCTGGTTGCCTCAGCGCTGGCCCTTTGCCGTGCGTCGTTGGCCCTTTGTGCAGCACGAATAGCATCGTCTTCGAAGCTCATTCGAGAGCCTCCAATCTTTGGGTGGAGAGGACTCGGTTAGACTATACTTTTTGAGCAGATTTGTCTAGCTGTCGTTATTCGGATATTTATGCTTCTAGAACATATAATCGGTGCCGGTGGGGAGAGGTCGCTTTTTATCGAGCTCGTAACGATCGCGTACGTAATGGATTCTACTATCTGCATTTTCGTCGTTTACTGCGGGGTCATCGAGGTATGTGTTCACATCTTTCTCTACTTCAGCCTTATATCCTTTTCTGAGCTGACCGGTGGTGTCAGCTTTTATACTATCCCGGGCAGCTGATATTTGCTTCAAGATTTCCTCTCTTTTATCGAGGAGGTCTTTCTTTCTCTTCGCGGATATACCGGGGACCTTGGCGCTTTCGCGGAGTCGGTCGAGGTATCCAAAGAGTCGCCGAACGGCACTTGCGTCCATAGAGGTCAGTTTGTCCACGTTAACGTTCTTGAATCCTCCTGTATCTCCCTTGATGACGTCTTCGGCGCCGCTAAACTTCAGTCCCTCGGTAGCTTTTGTCCATTCGTCAAGGTCTGGGCCGGCTTCGGCCTTCAGTTCGAAGTTTTCGGTTCCGTCGGTATTCCATTTTGCACCACCGAACTCATCTATACGAAGTCTTGCTATGTAGTCTCGGCCGCCGTCGGATTGCGCGAGGGTCCTGATTGCCGCCCTCAAAGTGGCCGTATCTCCTTCTCTTTTGGCTTTTACGGCCAGGTAATAAAGCGTGGCCCGGCCTTCGTCGTCGTTAGGCGCACTTGTGAGGCGAGTTGAGATATCGCTGGGTACGGGGTTTCCGTCGCCATCTAGCTCTACCCTCTTCCGGCCTGTCTTCGGATCGGGTATGGTTTTGAAGATAGGAATAGTGCGCTCTAAGGCGTCGGTGACCTTGCCGCTGAGGATACGTTCATACTGGGTGTTGGACACTTCCTCAACTGTCGTCTGATAGTCGCGTTCCATGGGTGTACCCTCCACGCGCTCAAGAGCCTGGACTTGAGCCGTTTCTCCGGCGAGCGAATCGGCCTTGGCTCGTGTGCCGGTAGTGAGGCGGCTTTCTATGCTGGCGGTGCCTTGCTGGGAGGCTTGGGCAAGGGCGGAGACTTCGGTTTGTTTGGCGACTTGGCCTCGGATGCCGGTTTCGCGGCCGCCGGTGAGGGCGTTGCGGGTAATTTGGTCGCGGGCTTGGGCTTGGGAGATGCGGCGGCTTGATGGTATGACCGAGTCTGGGCGGAGTTTGGTACCCTCGGGGATTCGAGTGCCTTTGGGGATGACGGTGCCGTCGGCCCGGATGACATCATGGCTGGGATACGTAGTACCTTTAATACCGCCCGCACTTGTGCCATCGTCGGGAACAAGTGCTTCGGCAATTACACTGCCTTCGGGAACGACATCACTGGCTTTGTAGGTGCGACCGTCGGTGGTGGTAATAGTGTATTCAAGCGTTGTACCCGGTTGCCCGACAGTAGTATTCATCTCATGTTGTTCGGCGGCTCTGATGGTGGCGGCGGCACCTTGGTCTTGGCCATAGGCGGCGGCGGTTTGGATGGCGGCGTTGTTGCCGGCGACGGCTGCGGCGTCACTGAGAAGTCGCTCGCGGGCTTGGACACGATTAAGGCGACGAGCTCCAGTGGGAAGAGTCGTACCGCGGGCGACTTTGGTGCCGGCTGGCAATTGGGTGTTGCTGACGCGAGTACCCTTCTTAATGGTCGTACCGGATGCTAGTCTGGTTGATTTAGGCACTTTCTCGCCGGCAACCCAGCGCTTGCCGGTGTTGTCGAAAACATCGGTGTCGAAGACGGTTTCATCTTGTTCTAGCGTTGCGTCATTGGTTAGACGAGTGTCGCCGTCGACCATTACTTCACCAGAGAATGAGGTTGGGTCGACCAGGACGGTGTCGGATTGATCATTTTCGGCGATTGTGCGCGTTTGACTGATGCGGTGGCGTTCTCTGAGGGTTTTGGCGAGCTTTGTATCGGCGTCGGATTCGCCGTAGATGTCGTCGGCGTAGGATTGGCGGGCTTCGAGGCGGGCGGCGGCGATTTGGGCGGGGTTGGCGGCGGCGGGGTCGATGCCGCGGGCGCGGAGGGCTTCGTCGGTGCGCTCGCGGTCGGTTTGCTCGAGGGTACGGAGCTCTTTGATCTCGTCGGTTGTTCCGGCGATGATTTTGTCGCTGGTTTCGCGGGCGAGCTTGCCGATGGCGCCTGCACGCATGCGGCGGTCGGTCTCGGCTTCGAGGTAGGCCTCGTCGGCGCCGGTGTAGCTGTCGCGAGCGCGGCCTTCTTCGGCGGCGATGTCGCGGCGGATGGCTTCTTTTTGACCCTCGCGGGCATCGCGGACGCCTTTATCTTTGCCGTAGTCGCCGACGACGGCGTTGTAGCCTTCGCGGGTGGCGGCGGAGACGTTGGCGCCACGGACACCGAGGCGGGCTTGTTCGTCGGAGATGGCGCCGAGGGGGACGTTTTGGAGCTTGGCAAGACGGGCGCGTTCTTCTTCTATGGCATCAACTTCACCGGCGACGTTGCCACCCTCGGTACTGACTTCTTTGGTGGTTTTGCGGTCGGAGGCGATGCGGGAGCTGTTTAGCTTGTTGGAGCCGCGGGCGGCCTGGGCGGCGACTCGGGCGGCTGCGCGGTAGGCGGCGCGGTTGGCGGGTGTATCGGGCAGGCCGGCTTTCTCGAGCAGACCGGGGATGGCGGCTTCGGCGTCGTCATCGAGGCCGCGCATGGTGCCGAGTTCGTCGCCGGTGGACTGGAGGACTTTATCGGAGCCTTCTTTTTCGGCGGTAACGTCGGCGGCGCGGTCGATCATGGCCTCGGCTTGGGCGGGGTTAGCGGCGCGGCCGGAATCGATAAGAGCCTGGACTTGCTGCTGGCGGGCAAAGGCGATGCCGCGTTCGCCGGAGATTTGGCCGGACAGCTTGTTGCCAGTATCGCGGACCTGGGCGCCGGCGGTGTTGGCCAGGATGGCGTCGATTGCGGCTTGGGCTTGTTGGGCAGGTGTGCCGGCGTATGCATTGCCGGATTCGGCCGCGTTGCGGATCTCGTTTTCGACAGCAGTCTCGAAGCCGGTAACGGTACCTTCGGCTTTGCCGACATCCTGGTTGAAGCCGAGTTGGCCGGTGGCTCGGGCGGCATCGCCGGCGCGGGCGGCGATGAGATTACGGGCTTGAGCACGACTGGTGAGGCCAAGCTGGGCCATGAGGCGGTCTTCGGCGGCGCGGGCGCCTTGGTTGGCGCCGACGGCTTTTTGGGCATCCTCAGATAACTTGATTTGGGAGCTGCGTGCGGCGGCGGCGGCTAGCTGGCCAATGTCGGCTGGAGCGGTTTGGGCGGCGTTGTAGGCGCCACGGCGTTCGCCAATGGTATCGGCGGCTGAACGGCTACCTTTTTCGTAACTGCCCTCGAGGCCTTCTTGCAGGGCTTGCTGTTCGCTGGGACTAAGGGTACGCTCCGTGTCGAGGGCAGCTTGGCGGTCGCCGACGAGTTTGGCTCGCTTGTCGGCGGCGGCGCGGCGAGCGCCTTCGAGCAGTTCGGGGGTCGTCTCACCGGAGGCGGCTTGGACGGCACGAGCCGCATCGCGGTCGCCCTTGGCTTGGGCAAGGCGCTCGCGGGCGGCGATGTCGGCAGATTCGAGGATGTTGTTGGTGGACTCAGGCCGGAGGGCTTCTTGACCGACACGCTGGGTACGAAGCCGCTTGGCCTCGGCGATTTTTTCGCGTTCGGCTAGCATGCCGG
>CAZGZY010000103.1:0-4429 GCA_964530365.1 uncultured Candidatus Saccharimonadales bacterium | reverse complement strand
TGGACCTCGTCGTGTCAAAGCGACCAGCACTACCCGGAAGACGGGGATGGGCCTTCGCGCTCAGCCTCATACTGGGGCTCGTCGGCCTTCCCGTCGTCGCCACTCTGGCGACTCCGCAGGCCGCTCAGGCGGCCGTGACCGCCGGCGACGTCGTGTTCGAGTCGAACAACGACATCTGGCTCCGCAAAGCAAGTGGCACCGCCGTCCAACTGACAACCAGCGGGCACAACAGTATGCCCGACATGTCGCCGAACGGAAGTCGGATCGCCTACTTGGCGCCGAACCCGGACCCGGCGTTCACCCAGAACGTCACATGGGTGATGAACTCAGACGGATCCGGCGCGTACACCCTCGACCCCGAAACGCAAAGCAACCAGTTTGGCGACCTCTCGCCGAGATGGTCGCCCGACAGCAACAAAATATCCGTCGGTCGCAGCTACGGCTGGGGACAAGGCCCGAACGGCAATGGCTTCGCCGACATCTTCGTAATCAATGTGAGCTCCGGCAGCGTCACGCAGATCACGAACGACGGCTTGAGCTACGGCCCCGCGGCCTGGTCGCCCAACGACAACGGCACACGCCTCGTCTTCAGTGCCGCCGACTCGGGCGGCACGAACAACCTGTACATCGCCGGCAGCTCCGCACTGAACGTCAACCGGCACCGAGTAACCAGCACGGACTATTTCGGGTACGACAACAACCCCGACTGGTCCCCCGACGGAAGTCGCGTCTACTTCGAGAGCAGCTACGGCTGGGTCGCCTACTACACCTCAACCGACGCCTTCTCCACCAGCGGCAACACCTCACGCACGATGCTGTTGACCGGCTACAAGGATTCGGCGGTGCGAGTTTCCGCCGACAACAGCCAGGTGCTCTTCACGAGCACTCGTGACTGCACCAACGGCTGCTGGCATCTGTACACCGTTTCCAGCAGCGGAGGCACGCCGGTCGAACTTTCGACGAGCGGCGGCAGCAACAACAGCCCGTCGTTCGTAAAGGCCAGCTACCCAGCAACACCCCCCTCCAACACAACGGTCGCACTCAGTGCGCCGTCACCCACGGACGCGCTCTACACCAGGCAGATGACCATCGCCCTGTCGGCGACCGGCAACAAGCAGTACGACTACTGCTGGTCGCAGACGACGAGCGGACAGTCGCCTGCCAACTGCATCCAACAGCACAGCACCGACATGGTCAACCGCAAGGCAACGCTCAACTACTTGGGCGTCTACAACAGCGGAACCACGAGCTGGAGCGGAGGCACTCAGCCCGACCAAGACTGGTACCTCTGGGTACGTTCGGTCAAGACCAACAACACCGCCAACGCATGGGCAACACCGCTGAAGGTGCACACGCCGAAGCGACCTGCCTGGGTCGGCATCGGTGACTCGTACTCAAGTGGACACCATCAGGATGCGGACGAGCCCATCTGCCCCACGGCCGAGGATTCGCCCTACTACCTGGACGTCACCATCGGCACCGGATGCGCCATCGAAGGTGCGCCCCATCTGACTCCCAACGATCTCAACTACTCGTGGGTCAAGAAGGCGGTCGACAGCCTCAACGCATCGACGCATGCACCGACCGGCGCTTCCGGATGGTCCTACGGCCTCGATCTCGTCGCAGCCAGCGGCGCCACTACCTCCAGCTTCGGTGTCTACAACACCACTCCGGGAAGCGATGCCTGGGCCAGCGGCACAGCACAGGCGTACAGCGTGCGAGCGGATCTTTACAGCCGCTACGACTCCTGGCCAATCCTCAGCATGACGGGTGGCGCCAACGACACCAACTGGAGCAGCGTTCTCGCGGACTACTACCACGGCCACTTCGGCGGAACAGCGCCGTGGGCCGTAACCGGCGCAAGTCCATCAACCACCTGTCCCAACAGCCAGTCGGTCTGGACGTGGCTCAAGGCCACCCAGCTCGACGGCCAGACCCTGGATGCGCACATCACGGCCAACCTCCAGGGAGCCGTCACGGTCGCCACACGCTACGCACCCGGCGTACGCGTGATCAACATGGGCTACCCCTATGTCGTAGACAGCACCAACATCTGTTCCGCCGACTCCGGCGCCTGGCACGGCTCCAAGAGCGTCATCGACGATCTGAACGCCGACCACACCGCCATCACCGGAGCCAACGTTCGCTACATCGATCTCACGAGCGCAGGCGGATTCGGCTCCAACCCCGTCAGCGGCGGCAAGCTCCAGCTACGCCGCCTCTACGGATACCCGCACCCGGTCGACACCGGACAGACGACCATGGCCACCCTGGCCGTGAATCGCCTGACCGCTACCACCTGGTAGCCTCACCCCAACACCCGTAGCTCGGTAACCCCCGAGTCACAACCACGGGCGGTCTGGGGAGCAATCCCCGGACCGCCCGGAAAGGCGCAATTATCTATTTACTTCGAGAGCTTAAACCGCCATATAAATTCAGTACCTTGTCATCAACCTTTTCAAGAACATTATATTGATAACGCGCCGCACAATCTCCCTCAGGAATACAACTATGCCTGGAAAAACCATTCACGGCCAATACGACAAGTGAAACAAGAAATAATCCAAGAAAAATAATCCCTCCCAAAAGCACTTGCTTCGCACGCGAAGCTCGGCCTTCAAGATTACTGGCAAAGGCACCAGCTACTAAAAATGACCCAATAATTCCTAACAATAACGAAGTAACTGCGCCAGCAAGAAACAATCCAGCACAAAATATACACAGACTTAAAATTAAGTCTCGTTGATCCTTAACTCGATTGCGCTTTTTGGTTTTCATTCAACAAGTCAAACCCTTACTTAAGGTTATCCACCCCCCCAGACCCCACAAGCGAGTAAACCGGCATCAAAATCGCCGCAATCACACCCCCCACCGTCACGCCGAGGATCACCATCATCAGCGGCTCAATCGTCGTCGAAATATTCTTCACCTCTTCGTCCACCTCATCCTCGTAGTACGTCGCCACCCGGTCGAGCATCGAGTCGATCGCGCCGGACTGCTCACCGATCTTAATCATCTGCGGCACCAGCTGCATAAACGTCTCCTGCCCCTCCAGCGTCGACGACAGCGCCTTGCCACCCTTCACGCCCTGGATACTCTTGTCGAGCACATCTTCCACGTGCACGTTGTCGATCGCGTTCCTCACAATCCGCAGCGCCTCCAGCATCGGAATACCACTCTGCAACATCGTCCCCAGCGTCCGCGCAAACCGCGCCATATACACCTTCCGGAAAATCTTCCCAAACAACGGCACATTCAGCTTCATCCGGTCCGCCAGCGCCCGTCCCCTATCCGTCTTCACATAATTCTTCACGGCAAAAAACAGACCAATCGCCGCAATAATCACCAAGAACCAAAAATGCACAATAAAGCTCGATATCGCCAGCAGTATCTGAGTAAGCGCTGGCAACGGTTTATGCAGGTCCTTGTAGAGCCCGCCCACCTGAGGCAAAACTGTCGTCAACATGAACACCAGCACCGCTACAATCACGCCCAAAACAATAATCGGATAGATCAGCGCGCTCCGGATCTTGCCCACGATAGCAGCGTCTTTTTCCTGCTGCATAGCGATTCTTTCCAACGATTTATCGAGCGAACCCGACGTCTCACCCGCTGCCACCAAGCTCACGTAGATGTCGCTAAAAATCTTCGGATACATTGCAAAAGATTGACTCAAGCTCTTACCCGACTCCACACTCGACACAATCGCCACCACCACATCGTGCAGCGTCTTGTTCTGAATCTGGTCACTCACCGTCCGCAGCGACTGCGTTAGGGGCAAGCCGGCGTTGATAAGCGTCGATAGCTGGCGCGTAAAGATCACCCGGTCCTTGGCGCCCACGTGCGTCCCGAAGCCCGACTTTGCCAAAAGCCCCGTCGAGTTTTTCGGCTCGATCGAGATCGGAAACAAATTTTGGCTCACCAGCAGCTTGGCCGCCGCCTTCTCGTTCTCGGCCTGCACCTCGGCCTTTACCATCTCCCCGGTTTCGGTCTTGTGCGCGGTATAAACAAACGTGATCATATCGGTCTAACCTCGCATTAAACGGTCGAGCTCTTGCAGGTCGATCGCGAAGTTCTTAGCCTCGTCGTAGGTAATCTTACCCTCTTGCACCAGTGCCACCAGCGTGCGGTCCATACTCTGCATGCCATACTCCGCACCCGTCTGGATCACGGCGTCGAGCTGGTGCGTCTTGCCCTCGCGGATAATGTTGCGCACCGCCCCCGTCGCCACCAAAATCTCCGTCGCCACCACGCGCCCTCCACCGATGCCCGGCACCAGCCGCTGCGAGCAAATGCCCTGCAGCATCCCTGCCAGCTGTACCCGGATCTGCTGCTGCTGGTGCGGCGGGAATACGTCGATCATACGGTCGATACTCTGCGCCGCCGAGTTGGTGTGGAGCGTAGCGAGCACCAAGTGGCCCGTTTCAGC
>CAZGZY010000102.1:0-4546 GCA_964530365.1 uncultured Candidatus Saccharimonadales bacterium | reverse complement strand
ACTCTCGCGAGGGATTACTCCCCCCTACAGGTTTAGCAAACCCGCCCCTTCAGCCGCTTGGGTACCTCTCCAGGTCTAGGCTCAATATGGGGCGGAACTCGACTACTATACCGCGCCCGGGCGTTTCGCTCAAGACCTGTCTACTTCCATATGCCAAAATCCCCCTAGGCTTGATATCACAATGATCATTCGCTATTTTTTGAGAATAATTATCAATTTTTAACTAATGACAGCCACAAGTAACATTCCGGATCTGGGTCGATTTCACAATCATCTGCTGCGCAACCACACGAGCCTCACCAAGTCGAGAGATTTGATATACGCCCAGTTCTGGCATACTGGCCCATGCACAATCAAAGCAATCGCCTCGGCGCTTAAGGATGTAGTCGGCCAAGCCACCGTTTACCGCACCGTAGCGCGCTTTCTCAAACTCGGCATTATCTATGAAACGAGCTCAAATAAATTAGAACTCACCGACCGCTTCATCCAACATCATCACTACTTCACCTGTCGCGTCTGCCTCCATCAGATATCATTCAACGATGAAGCACTCGAAAAGGTGCTAAGCCGCCTCGCTGACCGCCGACGGCTTACTCTGGAGGACCACCATATTGGGCTCTCGGGCCTCTGTTCGCTCTGTGCAGCCAAAACACCGGCACGGGACGCCATCGGTACGAACCTCCGCCGTATACCGGGCTAGTGCCGCGCCACCACCGCACCCCATACCTTACCGGCGCCGGCACCGCGCAGAGTCTGAGCGCTCTCTGATAAGGTTGCGCCCGTTGTAATCACATCGTCCACCACGAGCACAGACTGCCCATCGAGCATTCGCAGCGGGTAAAAGGCGCCCTTAATCTGAGTTAATCGCGCGGCGCGGTCAAGGCCCATTTGGTGCGCCGAAGTCTCCCGTCCCATGAGGGGGCGGTAGGGGAGTTGCAGCCGACGCGCTACCATCCTCGCGACAATTCCCGACTGGTTATAACCACGCTCACGGTAGCGAGCTGGCGATATTGGCACCGAGGTCACAACCTCTACCGGCAGCCCCTCCGGCAATGCCTCGGACACCAAAGCCGACGCAGCTGCCGCAGCCGATCGCAAACGATGAAACTTTAATTGCAAAATCAGCTCCTTCACCGGGCCTTCGTAACTCGCACCAACAGCGCAACCCGAGAGAGGAGCCATGTCAGCGCCGACGTCCCATGCACGCCCTAGGCTCGCCTTATCGAGGCATTCCGGGCACAACAGCTCCCCGTCTCGGCCGCACCCTAAACACGAAGATGGTGTAAAAAGTTCAACAACACGACGGATCAACATGGGGATAAACTTGCCTTTCATCTGGAGGTCTGCCTATAATAAGACAAAATCACGCATACGACTAATTGTGAGGATATATCCAGATGCCGGGCAAGAAAAACGTTCAGATGAACGATCAAGATAATGTTTTACAAGATGACTTCCTCGATACACCCGTAGAGGGCGACGAGGATTGGATGGCCGAAGCCGAAGGCCAATTGGCTGTCGACGTCTACCAGACCAAAGAGAACGTCGTCATTAAGGCTCCGATCGCCGGCGTCACCCCCGACAAGATCGACATCGAAGTCGCCGAAGACGTCGTTACCATCCGCGGTGAGCGCGTCGAAGAAAAGGAAGTCGACCGCGAGCACTACTATGTGCAAGAGTGCTACTGGGGCTCATTTAGCCGCTCAGTAATTCTGCCTACCTCCACGATCGCCGAGAAGGCCGCGGCCAGTCTCAAAGACGGCGTTCTCACGCTCACCATCCCCAAGGTCGCCCAAGACAAAGTCAAGAAGATCAAGGTCAAGCCCGTTTAGGCCAACAACTAGCCTGCCAGAAGCGGCCCTCCGGGGCCGTTTTTGTATCCGAGAGCCCCGCGTCTCACCGCGGGTAAACGCGCCGTGGCCCCAACAAAAGAGACCCTTGCGGGCCTCTTTTCTGGAGCATAAGCGGTATAGCTTAGCTGGCTTTGTTCAGCGCACTGATCACGAACTGGACGAGCGCAAACGAGATCACGGCCACCACGATACCCACAATGGCGTACAAAATGGTGTTCTTAGCCGACTCAATGTTCTTCGACTCACCTTGTGAGATCACGTAGCGCAAGCCACCAATGATTAGGAAGATAACCGCTACAGCACCCACCAAGAAGATGAGGGTGTTGGCAACGACCTGGAAGATGCCGTTCGGGGCAAACAAGTTGTCTTTGGTACCGTTAGCCTGGGCACACGAGGCACCGGCCGTTAGCGGGTCAGCTGAGCTCGGATCGCTACACAGAGCCTGGTTGGCGTAAGCCGGGGCGGACGTTACGGCTACGGTCGCTACACTGACGGCGCCAAAGCTAAACGCCAAAGCCAGGGCTTGGAGGCTCAAAACAAGCTTCTTTCCGATATTTAAAATGCGCATTTTGAGTAAATACTCCTTAATAAAACTATTATACAGCTTGAGCAGACATTAGCATAAGCATTAATGCTTGGCAAACTATTTTATATTAGTAATAACAAAGTTCACAATCGCGAACGCCGCGATCGCCACCACCACACCGGCCACCGCGTAAATTATCGTGTTCTTAGCGTCTTTAATGGCTGTCGCATCGCCCCGCGAGATCACATACCGAATGCCGCCGAAGATAATCATAATCACCGACAGCGCCCCAATCACAAAGATCATGGTGTTGGTGATGTTCTTAAACAAAGATGGCAGGGTTGTCGCGGTGTTGCATGAAGCCCCGCCCCCACACGCCGCGTCGGCCCCGCCTTTAATGGCGGTCGTCGCGTCGGCCAGAAACATCAATATTGCACTCATACCAGCTCCTTTTTACTAAGATACTAAGGCGTCGACAGGGACGCAGTTATGTACGTCACGACCGCAAACGCTCCGATCGATAAAACCAACCCGACCGAAGCGTACAACAAAGTTTCGCGGGCCTTCTGCACGCGCGATGCCACCCCCTGCGCATAGGTGAACAGAATGCCGCCGTAGATAATAAACACAATCGATAGCATCCCCACGAGAGCCATCAGGATCTTCATAATGTTAGCCAGAGCAACTCCGAGGTTACCCGTGCTCGTAGGCAGCTTAATCTGGTTAGCCGTAATATTGTACGGGTTAGCAGCCAAAAATTGCGCGATATGATGCATAACACCCATGCTTAAAACCCTTTCGCGATATAGGTTACTATAGCGTATGCCCCAATAATAACCCCTAAACCAATCACCGTGTTGGTCAGGATATCCCGCGCGCGCTTAATTCGGCCAGGGTCGCCGCCCGAGGCCACATAAAAGATCGACGCCACAATAATCACGATCACGGCTAGCCCACCCGACAGCGCGATCAAGATCCGCGACACGTTGGCTGCCACCGTTAAAATAGCCGAGACGCTCTGGATGTCGAACTGCCCGTCTGAGCCGCAGGGGATATTGTCGTACAAACCCGGCAAAAAGCCATGGTTGGTGTTGCAATCGGCGGCGAGCTTAAAAAGGCCCAACACCGGCTGCATCTAAAGGATCCCCCCTGGTACCAAAAAGCTCAAGATCGCGAACATGCACAGGTATAAGACCAGGGCGATAATGGCGTTTTGGATCCGGTTCTTGGCCGCTTTTACCCGCGCAGGGTCGGCGATGGAGGTAATGTATTGAACGCCGCCAATCACCAGCATAAGCACAATCACTAGCCCGATCGCGCCGCTCATTACCGCCAGCACTTGGCGCAGGTAATTTATTACCGCGCCGCCTGTGCCCGAGCTGTTGTCGACGCACCGGCTGCCGCCATTCGTAAATGGCAACGCAATCTTCACGCAACCGACGCCCCCAATCACGTTGGCCGGGCAAGCGCCGGTGGCGTCGGGGACCGTGTTGTTTGGGCAACACCGTCCCGCGTAGGCTCCAGCTGTAGCCTGAACCGAGCATGGTTGAGCAGGTCCGGGGGGCGCCGGGGCTGACGACGCGGCCAAGACGGCATTCGGTTGGGCCGTTACTCGGCCCCCATCCAGCACGATGCCAAACGGGGCCATAAATACCGCGCCCAGGGCCACAACCAAAACGAAAAATAATGCTCGCTTCATTAGGCGCATTGTAGCGGCCCTCACTCGCATAGTCAAAATACTCATGCTTTTACGGCGCTGGGGGAGCCAACTATTCATATTTGTTAGTAATGTTTGACGAGATTAACAGTTATGCAATAATTATTGACTTTTGGCAAGGTTTGGAGTACGATTTTCTGGAAGCTACTGTGGACTACGGTCCATATGAGCTAAGCACCACCCCAGGTGCGAACGCATCTGGGAACAATTCAGCACCGGCGGACGTTCCGTCGGTGTTTTCGAGACTCCGGAAAGGGGTCCCCAAATGGCCATCGATCATGCACACCGGGTGCCGGCGGGGACCTCCGAGGTCTCCCCGCTCGACGCTCTGCCGCACGGCAACGACGCCATGTCCGGCCGCCCGGCTCCCCAGGCGCGTCGCGCGCCCGCGCGCACCAGCACGCCGACCCAGGACCCCAAGTCCATCGTTTGCCTGGTGCTCCTGTGGGT
>CAZGZY010000101.1:0-4547 GCA_964530365.1 uncultured Candidatus Saccharimonadales bacterium | reverse complement strand
CATGTCACGGTCTCCCTAAATTTAAAAAATCTCTCTGACTTGTTTGCCGAGAGACGTTTCGAAGTATTCCTTGGGTTCAGGCAGGCCTGAAATGTGGGAATCGCCTCGGTAGCGGATTAAGCTCGTGACGAGCTGCTACGGTCTTCGGTGAACACACGTTAGTCTACCCTACATTCCGCTCTCACGTCAAGCCCGGCCGCGGGTGTGGGCTGAGGGATTAGCCATGTGGACGTGCAAGAGCTTGAGTGTAAAATCGATCTTCTCATTCGTTTGGCTGACGGACTCCTGCAGATTGTCGAATTTTTGATCTATGCTATTGGAATGTCGATCAATATCCGTGAAGCGTTGATTCATATCGACGAAACGTTGATCCATGCCGGCGAAACGTTGATCTATGCCGGCGAAACGTTTATCAATATCAGTGAAACGTTGGTCCATCTGGGCAAAACGCAAATCGATGTTCGAGAAACTTTTATCGACCTCCTTGAAACGTTTGTTCATACGGTGGCTCAGATTGTCAATTCGTTGGTTGGTGGCCGCAAAGTCTTCATTCATCATGCGAATTAGCCGGTGGTTGTTTTCTTCAAGGATTGACCCTACCACTGAGGTGGTAATCTCCAGGATATCTGCGCGGAGCTCATCTCGGGTTATATTTAACGTCATTTCTTCTTCCCTTTATCTAAAGTATAGCCAAAACCTAAGACGAATATACCGAACACTTGCCGAACATGCAAGACTTTGCTATCGTTCTGTTATGAAGCACGCCTTGCCCACGACCAAAGATTTTTTAACCGTTTTGGATGAGCTGTTTATCCCAATGACGCAGATCAACCGCACGATTAAACTGCCGTTCGATTTAGAACGGTGGGAAAACGACGCCGAGCATAGCTATTTTTTGGCAACACTGGGGTGCGCGCTGGGTCGCGAGTTGGACTCTGAGCTGGATCTTGGCAAGGTTAGCCAATACGCGTTGGTGCATGATTTGGTTGAGGTACATGCGGGCGACACAACGGTATGGGCGTCGCCAGCCTATTTGGAATCGAAGCCGGCTCGGGAAGCGGAGGCGTTGGAGCGAATTCGGAAGCGATTCGGAGGTGTCTTCCCGTGGGTCACTGAGACCATTACCGCCTACGAGCGTTTGAACGAATCCGAGAGCTGCTTCGTGTATGCGCTGGATAAGATTTTGCCCCAAGCCATTATCACCCTGGCCGATCATCAGCCAGTGGCATCGACACCGGCAGCCTATAAAGCCAAGGAGGTTGTGGCGCGCTCAAAGATCGGGTGCTATCCGAGATTGCTCCCGTATTTCGATGCGTTATGCGCGATATACGACGCCCGGTCACGATACTTTACCCAACCGGCTGTCACGTGATGGCGCCAACGCCAACTTTGAGGCGGTCAGGCATTTTGCTGCTGGTACCACCACGCCAGCTGGGAGCTAAGCACAGCTACTTCTTCGGCCGCCGTGGCCTCATCGGTTTTGCCCAGCGCCAGTTCGGCAACCAAACCACCAAGGCGCTCGGCTTGGACCACGTTGAGCCCACGGCTGGCGAGCGCGGCAGTGCCAAAGCGCATGCCGCTGGGACGCCAGGCCGACTTGGGGTCGAATGGAATCATGTTACGGTTGGTGATGATGCCAACCCGCTCCAATTGGCGTTGGAACTCGAGGCTATCGACTTTGTCCGGGAGCTTAACTAGGCAAAGGTGGTTTTGGGTGGGGCTTACAATCTCAAGGCCGCCGTTGTGGGCCCCACTTTCCAGGGCTTTGGAGGTTTCGAGCACAGCCTTCGAGTAGTCGCCAAACGAGCGCTTGTCAGGGTAGTGGTCCTCGCCCAAAATCTCCAGCAGGGCCTGGCCGGTGGCGGCAATTTGGTGCAAATGCGGCCCGCCCGAAGTGCCTGGGAAGATGGTTTTGTTAATGGCTGGCAGATGCTCCGTTTTGGCAAACAGCATGGCTCCGCGCGGCCCCCGGAAGGTTTTGTGGGTGGTCATGGAGACAAAATCAGCGCCCTCGGCGCCGGCGCGGAAGGGAGTGTCGTGCAGGCCCGCGGCTACGAGCCCATTAATGTGGGCAATGTCGGCTAGAACTAGCGCGCCGGCCTCGTGGGCGGCCTTGGTGAACTTGGCAAACTTGTAGGCCCGGGGGTAAGCCGAGAAGCCCAGGATTACCAGTTTAGGCTTGTACTCCCTGAGCTTGGCCAGGTAGTCGCCTTCGTCGATATCAAATGTACCCGGCGTAGTCTCTTTCACGTCGTAGTTTACGAGCTTGAAGAACTTCAGGAAATTGGAGGTGGCGTGGAGGTGCGACAGGTGGCCGCCGTTAGCCAGGTTGAGGCTCATAATGGTGTCGCCGGCCTCGAGCATCGCTAAAAACACCATGGTGTTGGCGGGTGAACCGGATAATACCTGAACGTTCACGCCGTACTCGCCGGTTTTGTCAAAGACCTCCAGGGCCTTTTGTTGGACGAACTGCTCCATCTCGTCGGCGTAGGCGTTGCCGGCGTAGTAGCGCTTGCCCGGCGTGCCCTCGGCATATTTGTTCATCCAGACGCTGCCGAGTAGGTCGAGCACCTTGGGCGACGGGTAGTTTTCGGAGGCAATGAGGTTGAGGGTATCGCGTTGCTTGGCGAATTCCTGGGCGGTAAGGTCGAATAGCTTGTTCATGAGGCTCCTTTGTCTCGCTAAATTATAAATCTAAACCCACCCTATTTCAGAGCGGTTGAATTGCTAATTTGGCGGGCCCTATGGATGCTTCATGAATGCGAAAATTTACGTTATGCTTAGTGTAACAGATTGGGCGGGAGACTTGAGAATTCAGATTAAAAATACCAGTTCGCACCCCTTGCCGCGATATCATTCCGACGGTGCGGCGGCGTTTGACATTACGGCTAACCTGAGCGCGCCCGTGACGCTCGGGCCGTTGGAGCGAGCGCTAGTTCCCACGGGGCTGTTTGTGGCGGTTCCGTCGGGGTTTGAAGCTCAGATTCGGCCCCGGAGTGGGCTGGCGCTCAAGCATGGCATTAGCATCGTGAACACGCCCGGCACTGTCGATAGCGATTACCGCGGCGAGTGGAGCATAATTTTGGTGAACCTGTCTTCTGAGCCCTACACGGTGTGCGATGGCGACCGGATTGCGCAGGCCGTAATCTCAAGCTGCGAACGCGTGGAATGGGAGCCGGTAGACGCGCTAGATGACACCACCCGCGGTCACGGCGGCTTTGGCCACACCGGCAAATAGCTCGTGAGAATTTAATGGTGTGATAGCGGCGGCGGGAGCGTTTCACCGGCGATGCGGTCGCAGAACGTCTCCAAAGCGCCGCGCAGCTGGCGCAAGGCGTCGTCGAAGTCGGCGAATGCGATGTGTTGGCTCACCGCTGGGTTGCCGCGGACTAGTCGAGAGACCAGGCGTTGGTCTAGCTTGGCCCGCTCGTAGAGTAAAATCACCGGTTTATTGGCGTGGTGGGCCAACTCAATTTCGATACCGGTCCCGGTTGAGGCGATGCCTACATAGGCTACGACCAGGTAAGACTGAGTGACAGCTAGCCGGTCGATGCGGTCAATTTCCGCCGGGCTAAGGTGGGCAACTAGTTTGGGGTCGCCATACACATGTGGCAAGTAGGTCTCAAACTTGAATTCCTCGCACAGTTTGCCGATGGCCTCATAAAAGTGGCGCAACTTGGCCCGCTCTTCTTCGGTCATGTCGGTGAGGGCTCCGGAAATATAAACCATTTTTGGCATTCGCTAACTCCCCTGTCGCTTAATGAATTCTAGTAGGTCGGTCAGCACGGCCTTAGTGACAGTCTCGATGGGAGCGGAGGCGTCGATGCGCCTCATTTCTTCGGGGTGACGGCGTGTTTGCTCGGCGTATGACGCCTGCAATTTCTGCCAGAAGGCTAGCTTTTCTAAGTCAAACCGGTCGCGCTCCCCCCGTTTGGCCCGGCGGATGCGCTCGAGGGCCATTTCGGGCGGGAGATCAAACCAATAGGTGCGGTTGGCGCGGAGGCCGCCCGTGGCCAAGTCGTTAACGATTTCCAGCGCGGCCGGGTCTCCCCCACCGGCGGCTTGGTAGGCCCGGGTGGAGTGGTCGTAGCGGTCGCAGAGCACAATATCACCCCGCTTGAGTGCCGGCTTGATGACTTGCTGAATGTTGATGTGCCGGTCGGCGGCGTACAAGAACAGTTGGGCACTAGCGTCGATGTCGGCTTTGAACTCGGGGTTTAAGGCGATATCGCGGATCTTTGCGCCTACGCGGCTACCACCAGGTTGGTGGGTGCGGGTTACATGGTAGCCAGCTTCGCTAAGGATTTTGGCTGCGGCGGCGCTCACGGTGGTCTTGCCCGACCCGCCAACACCCTCAAACACGATAAGCAGGCCGGTTTTAATAGCTACCTCACGCCTCTCACTAAGTAGCGCGCGAGTATGGTGGCGTCATCGAGCCGACGGATTTCGGCTAGGTCGATTTCGGGCTCGAGTGACTCGTTGAATAATGTGACACCGGTGCCGAACAGGATCGCTCGGGTGCTCAGGTAGAGTTCATCGACCAGTCC
>CAZGZY010000100.1:0-4551 GCA_964530365.1 uncultured Candidatus Saccharimonadales bacterium | reverse complement strand
ACTGGCCTGGATGCTGTTCCAGCCCGACCGGTACACGGTGCGGGGACTAAATTACTTTGGGTTCATCGGGTTTTTGGCGAGTTTGGCGGCCTTGTTCCATGTGGGGATGCGGCCGAACGAAGCGGTATTGCAGGCCCAAAACGGCAACGGTGGCGGGTTTGTGGGCTTTGGCATTACCAATTGGATGCTGACGGTGCTGAATGTCGTGGCATCGAGTATTGTGCTGCTGGCGCTCTTGGCAATTTTTCTGATTTTGGCGACTAACACAAACCTGAAGGAGCTGTTTGCCAAGTTGCTAGCGGGTTTCACTCGGGAAGGCAAGGCGGTGGACGAGGATGCGCCGGAAGCGCGGCCGGAGATGGCCCAACTGAAGGTGAACGATAACTCGGGGGCGCCGGCGACGGCCTTGCCGGTGCGCGGTGAGCTGAACGTGGGCGGGATTAAGCGCACGACGCCGGCCCCCGATGCGCCGAGGGAAGCCTTAACCGCCAACTCGGAGGAGGAGTGGACGCCGCCGAGCTTGGATCTGCTGCAGGCGACGAGCACCAAAGCTGACGCGGGCGACGTTAAGGCGAACGCCGGAATCATCCAGCAGACTATGGAGAGCTTCGGCATTAATGTGACGATGGGCGAGGTAAACGTTGGCCCGACGGTGACGCAATACACATTTATCCCGCCGGCTGGGGTGAAACTCAACAAGATTACCGGGTTGGACACGAACCTGGCGCTCTCGCTGGCGGCGCACCCAATTCGCATTGAGGCGCCGATTCCCGGCAAGAGTGCAGTGGGGGTGGAGATCCCGAATAAGTCGATTGCCACGGTGCGGTTGCGCGACGTGCTGAACTCGCCGGAGGTGAAGAAGCAAACCACACCGCTAACGTTTGTGCTGGGCCGCGATGTGACGGGCACGCCCATGACCACGGACCTAGCCAAGATGCCACACATATTGATTGCCGGTGCGACTGGTTCGGGCAAGAGCGTGATGATTAACGCGCTGCTCACCAGCTTGCTGTACCGAAATTCGCCGGCAGATGTGAAGCTGATTTTGGTTGACCCGAAGCGGGTGGAGCTGGGGTTGTACAACAATATCCCGCATCTGCTCACGCCGGTGATTGTGGAGCCGGAGAAGTGTATCTCGGCCTTGAAATGGGCCGTAGCGGAGATGGAGCGGCGGTACAAATTGCTAGCTGACGTGGGCAATCGCAACATTGTGGAGTACAACACGGCCCACAAAGAAGAGAGCATGCCGTACATCGTGATTGTAATCGACGAGCTGGCTGACCTGATGGTGTTGGCGGCGGCGGACGTGGAGTCGCTGATTGTACGCTTGGCACAGATGGCGCGGGCCGTGGGCATCCACTTGGTGCTGGCGACGCAGCGACCGAGCGTGGACGTGATCACGGGCATTATTAAGGCCAACATTCCGGCTCGGCTAGCGTTTAGCGTGGCCAGCCAGATTGACTCGCGGACGATTTTGGACCAAATGGGGGCCGAGAAACTGTTGGGCAAGGGCGACATGCTGTTTGCTAGCCCGGAGTTTATTAAGCCGCGGCGGATCCAGGGTGTATATGTGGACGAGAAAGAGACGAAGGCGGTTACGGATTACTTGCGCAGCGCCCGTCCGCCGCAGTACAACGAGGAGGTCTTGGCGCAGAAAGTGAGCATCGGTAAGGGCGGTGGCAGTGGGGGCGACCTCGGTGAGCCGGACGACGACATGTTCGATGAGGCGGCCGAGGCGGTGTTTCGGGCCGGCAAGGCGAGCGCCTCGATGCTGCAGCGCCGGCTGAGGGTGGGTTACGCTCGCGCAGCGCGGCTACTCGACTTGCTGGAGGAGCGGGGGATCATCGGCCCGGCCGACGGCGCCCGGCCCCGCGACGTGCTGATCTCGAGCCTAGACCAGGTGCACGCGGCGGGCGGCGGCCCGGCTGAGGCCGGTATGCGCCCGGCTGAGCCTTACGACGAATAGAGGGCCAGGATCGTCGAACGACAATCCCGGCCCTTAAGGATGTGCTTCTCTCCCGGAGTTAGCGGAAGTTGCCTCGCGTGGTTTTGCGGCCCAGGAAGGCCAAGACCGCTCCGAGTATCAGGCCACCACCTATGGCTAAGCCTGGACTTGCATCGGCGGCGATGGCTCCTCCGGCACCGCAGATCAGCCCACCTATGAAGAGTGCGGCTTTCATGTCTCGCTCCTTTGGTAGTTGGCGCCCACTTGTCCCACCGTGCTTTGTAGTGTATGAATTAATCTGATTTTAACTAAAAAAGGTTAAAGTGCTACTGTCACCACAGTCGGTTCGGGTGTATAAAGCTCTCTCCTCGGCGCAGGGCCTAACTGTGCGCCAGATTGCTGCAAAGCTGGGTGTTTTACCCAATGCGGTCTATCGTTCGGTGCGACCATTGCAAGCATATGGTCTGGTGAGAACCGAGCGCGGTTATCCGGAAAGATTTGTGGCCATGCGCGGTGTTGGGCGGGTGGATGAAGTGACACATCATCTTCGGACAGAATTGGTCCGGATGTTGGGTATTGCCGATGTTGAACCGCCCGTGACAACCGTGGATAACCGTGATGAATTTTTGCGCACTTCGAATCGGGCAGTTCAAAAGGCTATGCGAAGCGTTGATTTCATAGTATCTGGCTTGGAAGTGCCGGCGGACACCATTTTGGAATATAAGCAAGCTGTAGACCGAGGAGTGCGGATTCGCGCTCTGGTGTATCAACGAGATGAAACAAGCGTCGAGATGTATCAAAACTGGCGCGCTATTGGGGTTGAGGTTCGAGTATGTGAGCGGTATATGCCGGCCCGGATATTTGTGATCGATCGCCGGGTGTGCATTTATGCCTCTTATGATCCGAACAAGGGCTGGGAGGCGCGGGGCCAGCAAGCCGCGTCGCGGACACTTGGTGTGTTGCTGGGGCAGGTGTTTGATGAGCGCTGGCGGGATGGGTATCCGGTGACTGCGGTTTAGGTTGTGGCGCCTAACTTGGCCATGTCGTAGAGTTGGCGCATGGCCTGGGCGATTTGGGGGCTTTCGACCACAGTCCCGATGGCCTCCTCGCCAAACGAGATGAACACCGCCTTGTTGCCATATATGGATATTTCGACCGGCGCGCTGCTGCATGTAGCGGTAGAGCAGCTCGCCAAAGTAGGTTTCGTCGGCTGGTGTGCGCACCCTATCGTAGGGCGGATCAGGTTTGCATTGCGCGAGCCTGACCCGTCTTCAAGGTTTTGCTCGCGAGGGTTATGGCCTAAACTAGGTACATGCCAGATAAGCAATTAAATGTTGGCCAGCAGCTCAAAGCGCGCAGACAAGCGATTCGCCTGAGCTTGGCGCAAGTCGAGGTCGACACCAAGATCCGCGGGAAGTTTTTGACGGCGCTCGAGGCAGGGGATTACACCAAACTGCCCAATGATATTTATTCCCGGGGGTTTGTGCAGCATTATGCGAACCATTTGGGGCTCGATGGGGTGGCCGTAGCTGCGGCCTACGCGAAGGAGCGGGGCGGGGTGGCCGCCGGCGAGACGCGCCGGCCCAAGCTAGAGCGGCCCAAGCGGCTGGTGTTTACCGGGCAGATTGTGGCTTTGCTGGCCGGGTTTGCCGTGATTGTGGTGGTGCTTAGCTATTTGTTGTGGCAGTTTTCGGCCTTGGCCGGGGTTCCGCAGCTGGCGGTGGTTAGCCCCGACTCCGATTTGGTGATTACCGGCGGGTCGATTGATGTGAGGGGGCATACCACCCCGGGGGCGGAGATTACGGTGAACGATTCGCCGGTGCTGACCGACACCGACGGGAACTTCAGCGAGAAGGTGGCTCTGGAAAACGGTGTGAACGTGGTTCGCGTGAAGAGCCAGACTAAGCTGGGCAAGACCACAACCGTGACGCGCAATATTTTGGCGAAGCTGCCGCAGGTGGACGCGGCGGCGGCGGTGGTGCCGGCCGCGCCATTCGCGGGCGTGGCGGTGGCGGTGAGCGTGAAGGAGACCACAGCGGTGGTGGTGGTGGTGGATGGCAAAGAGGTGTTCCGGGAGACGGTGGTGGGGGGTTGGAGCAAGACCTTCACGGGGCTGAGCGACGTTAACCTGACTACCGGAAATGCCGGCACCACCAGTGTGATCGTGACAAACAGCGTGGCGGCGGGCAAGACATTGAGCCCGCTGGGGGCCGAGGGCGAGATCCGGCGAGGCCAGGATTTTGCCAAAGACACGGTGATACCTTAAACTAATTTCGACTAACGGGAGGCCCGAGCAAATGGCAAAAGATTTTTCATTTGACGTTGTGAGTGATTATGACGTGGCGGAGATGGCCAACGCGGTAGACCAAGCTCAGCGTGAGCTGGGTCAGCGCTACGATTTTAAGGGCACGGCGGCGCAGATTGAGTTTAGCGACGGCAAGAGCGGCATTCAGATTGAGGGCGAGAGCAAGAACCAGCTTGACGCGATTTTGGACATGCTGCAGGGGAAGCTGGTGAAGCGGGGAATCTCGCTGAAGGTGCTGGATACGTCGAAAGAACCGGTGCAGGGCGGCAAGGACATGCGCTGGAGCCTGCCGTTTAAGAAG
>CAZGZY010000099.1:0-4570 GCA_964530365.1 uncultured Candidatus Saccharimonadales bacterium | reverse complement strand
TGAGAATGCTCGAAGCCGCGGGCAAAACCGTTCGGCGGCTAATCGCATGACACGACTATTAATTGTAGTCGGCGCCGGCCTGTCGCACGACAGCTGGACTAAGCACGGCGACCAAGCCGCCGACGGAATGCGGCTTCCCCTGGCCAACGAGCTGTTTGCGTCTCTACCTCACCAAAACACCCTCCTAGATGAGTACGGCCTGATGGGTCTGGCCAGCACCTTACGGCGGCTGTCCGAGGCCCAAGGAACCGCCTTCAACATCGAAAACGAACTAGCCCGCATCAACGATCGCGCCCGCAAGACCAGCGATTTCAATACTCTCCAAGCCCTGTTCAAAACTCGGTTTTACATCCAGCGCCTCATTGCCCAGCTCTCGGCTCGCACCCTCCAGCTCACCAGCGGTCACACCGTGTACGTCGACCTCATCAGCCAGCTCAAAGATTGGATCGACGATTCGCCCCGCACCCGCTTTGTCGACATTGCGACCTTCAACTACGACAACCTCATCGAAAAAGCCATGGAGACCGTCTACAGCTACGAATGGAAGCTCCGGGACGAGCCAAAACCGCTCCCAAGCCACTACTACAGCCTCCGGAATCTACGCATATTCAAACCGCACGGCTCAATCAACTGGGGCCGCCGAGTTGATGACGACGGGCCCAAGACTCACTACAATCTCCCCGTCGAAGCTTTTCGCAACTTTAATTACATAGCACCCCGAGATGAGTTTGTAGTCGTGCCGCCGGCGGTGTTTAACGAAGACATCAGCAAAGGCTACATCCCCGCGATCGCCATCCCTTTCCAGAGTAAAACCAGCTTTGAAGAATGCCCCGAGCACATGTTCGAGACCATGATCGAGGCTATTCGGGGCGCCAACAAGCTCATGACACTGGGCTGGAAGGGCGCCGACGAGCACTTCACCAAGCTACTGCGCGAGCAAAATCAATCCATTAACGAAATTTGCGTAGTTAGCCGCAGCGGCACCAACATGGTAGACAAACTATACGAAGGGCACCCGTCTCGGCATTTTCAATCAACCTTGCGGGAGTTCATCAGCGACAGCCCCGCGCTCGAGGGCATGCTCGCCAACTACAGCAACGAGACCTAACGATACTCCGGATTCTGATCTCTAGCGTTCGACACGTGCTCCCAGCCCTCAGTCGTGTTGCCCACGGCCGGAATACCGCCGGCGTCCTTGAGCATGCGCGCGGTGTGCATGAGGTTCCAGGCCATGTAGGTGGTGTTGCGGTTGGTGAAGTCATTATCGTAGCCCATCGGTCCCGGCAGCTTTTTGCCGTTCCACTCCGTGTCGCCGTAGCTCGGACCCGGCCCCGCCTCGCCGATCCAGCCGCAGTCGGCCTGGGGCGGCACCATGTAGCCGATGTGCTGCATGGCATACAGAATGTCCATGGCGCAGTGTTTGATGCCATCCTCGTTGCCCGTGATCACACAACCCGCCGTTTTGCCGTAGTACAGCCACTGTCCCTTGGCGTTGCGGTCGCCCGAGTAGGCATACATGCGCTCAACCACGTGAGTGGCCACGCTCGATTTTTGCCCCAGCCAAATCGGCGTGCCCAGGACCAAAATGTCAGCCGCCAAAATCTTTTTCTGAATGGCCGGCCAGTCATCTTTTTGGCCTTCCTCTGAGCCGTCTTTGATCATGCCGGTGGCAATGTCGTGGTCTAGCACATACATCTGCTCCACCGCCACGCCCTCGGCCTCCATAATTCCGGCCGCCCGATTGAGCAGCCGCTGCGTGTGCGAGCCAGTTTTATCTTTCTTAATCGAACAATTCAAAAACAACGCCTTCAGGTCGGCAAATTCTTTAGTCATCCCGCTAACTCCGTTACCATTTCATTCTACCAGCGCTATACTACTTATGTAGTTTCTAAAATTTAGGAGGGTCTATTATGCCCAAGCACCCGGAGTACCAATATCTCCAATTAATAGCCGATATTATTAAAGACGGGCGGTACAAACCGAGTCGAGGCATTCACGGGCTGCGCTCGGTTTTTGGTACACAAGTGCGCTTCGATATGCGCTACGGTTTCCCGCTGCTCACCACCAAGAAAATGCCGTTCAAGACGCTATTGCATGAGCTCTTATGGTTCATTTCCGGCGACGACAGTGTGCAATACTTGCATGACCACAACATCAAATATTGGGACGGATTCCTGCGCCCCGGTTCGGATAGCCTGGGCCGCGTCTACGGCGTGCAATGGCGGCATTGGCGCCGCCCCGACAGCACCGAGTTCGACCAGCTCGCCTGGGCTATCAACGAGCTCAAGACCAACCCCGACTCCAAAGGCATCATCGTGAACGCCTGGAATGCCGGCGAACTCGAAGAAATGCGCCTGCCCCCATGCCACACCATGTTCCAATTTGACCTTACCAAGGGCAAACTCCGCCTCCAGCTGTACCAGCGTTCCTGGGACGTATTCCTGGGCGCGCCGTTTAACATTGCCCAATACGCCATGTTGCTCCACATGGTGGCCTATCTGGTCGATGCCGAGCCACGAGAGCTCATCATCTCAGCTGGCAATGCCCACCTCTACACTAACCACCTCGAAGCTGCCAAAGAGCAGTTAGTGCGCAAACCGTATCCCTTCCCCAAGCTAAAGATCGTAGGTGATGTGAAATCCATCGACGATTTCAGGGAAGAGAACTTCGAGCTTACCGGCTATGAAGCCCACCCGCGCATCGCCGCCGATTTGGTTATTTTGTAAAAAGTTAAGACAACTTCGCGCTCCGCGACACTCTTTCTCGCACGCATAGGCCATTTTTATATCGTATATGGTATAGATCTCATACCCTATGCGATATAAAAAGATCAAGGCGGGTTCGTTAGTGCGAAGCCGCCACTAATTTCTCGTAAATCCCCAAGTGCTCCTGGGCCATCCGGGGAAGTGTAAACCGGGCCTCAAAATCAGCGCGGCAGGCTCGGCGGTCAATCTCGCTGGCGCGGCCAATCGCCGTGCCCAGATCTGCCGCCGTTGCGGCCTCTTCTGAGCTTTTTCGCACCACAAAGCCCGTTTTGCCATTTCGCACGACCTCGCCAATCGCGCCGGAATCCAGCCCGATCACCGGCGTACCGCAGGCCATCGCCTCAATCATCACCATGCCAAACGGCTCCTCAAAGGTTGAGGGCACCACCAAAGCGCGGGCGTTCCCCAAAAACGCCTGTTTCCCGGCATTGTCGCCAATAAACCCAACGTACTCCACATTCACGCCATCAATCTGGGGAGCGACCCGCTCTTGCCAATACACATCTTTCGCGGCCCCGGCGTAATGCTTACCCGCGATCTTGAGCTTAACGCCGGCGCGCCTGGCCGCAGCAATGGCCAAATGCACCCCCTTTGGCTCAATAATTCGCCCCAAATACGCCACATAATCGCCGGGTGGCCCAAAATTGGGTGCAAACTCCCCAGGATCTAACCCGTGGTACACATTCCCCACCCAATTCGTGTCTGTCGGCATTCCTCGCCGCTGCGCCAGCGAGGTCGAAATCCAATTCAACCCCGCGTATTTTGGGAACACCGTCTTATACTTCACTAAGAAATTGAACGGGTCGTGGTGCGTCAACACCACCGACTTCCGGCACAACTTCGCAAACGGTAAGGCAATGTCCTCTTCATTGGTATAAATATGCACTACATCAAGCTCGCCACGGTTTGCCATATCATATGCCCGCGCGACCAGCTCCGCCTGTACCTGTCGCGCTAGCGTTATGAACGTAAGCGGGTGCTTTTTGAGCAAATCGATGTAACCATCACCCCGGCCGGCCAACTCCCGCTCAAAGTAGCTCAAATCGGCCGTAATATTGCGCACGATCGTGTCTACCGGCCCAGGCGAAAACAGCACCACCCCAGCGCCCAGAGCGGACACGCCCTCAGCCAGACCGATTGCCAGCTTCCCCGGCGAAAAGATCACCCGGGGCAAAAGCTCCCGCTGCATAAACATATGCGGGACAACAATCCCAATTTTCACTACTTAGACGACTTCGGCAGGTCGTCCTCATCCTCGTCTTCCTCGTCCAAGAAGCTCAAATCAAGCTCGTCGGTATCGACTTCATCTTCGCCGTAATACCCATCAGCCTGGGTTGGGTCTGCTTGAGTTTCATCTGCGGGGGTTGTTTGATCGGTGTTTTCCATGCCCAAATTATGGTTTAGCGGTTGGCAATTGTAAAGCGAGGTGTCACAATCTGAAGAGATTATGAAGACCATACTCATTGCAGTTTTAAGCGCCGACGGCTTCATTGGCCGCACTTCGGGTCACACCGCCGACTGGAGCGGCCGCGAAGATAAGAAGCTCTTCGTGCAGCTCACCAAGGAAATGGGGGTCATGGTAATGGGCGCCCGCACCTTTGCCACCATTGGGCGGGCCCTGCCGGGGCGCCGCACCATCGTCTACACCACCCACCCCGAGTCGGTCACCGCCGAAGGGGTCGAGACCACGAGTGAAGCTGCCGAGGCGCTCATCCGGCGGCTCGAATCGGAGGGGGCAACCGGCGTGGCCATATGCGGGGGCTCGCAAATCTACACTATGTTCATGCAGGCCGCACTGCACGAAT
>CAZGZY010000098.1:0-4594 GCA_964530365.1 uncultured Candidatus Saccharimonadales bacterium | reverse complement strand
ATAAACCCTCTTGCACGCCCTTAGCCCCGATTCTTAAAATAATCTGAGGAGCGATGTGAGTTCGCAATAATTCAGGAGGGTGCAGCGTGGGAAAATCCAGTAGGTTCGTCCAAAGAAAATGGCGCCAATTGTTCAACCGAGGTGCAATAAACCTATTTCTGGTAGCCGCCCTGTCTCTCAACATCGTGGCCACCGCCATCCCCGGCCTCATCGCCCGGTACAACGACGCGCAAGCCCGCATCCCACACGCCCTCGCCAGCACCACCCAAGCCTCTGCGCACCGGCCGCGGATGTCAACCCAGCTAGCGGCAAAGCCCAAGCGATGCCGCCCGAAATCCAGGCCCAGCTGGACGCCGATCGGAAGCGCACACAGGTAGGCAAACCTCACGATTTCACTCACGTAAAAACCCTCGACGAAGGCCGTACCCCCTTTTCCAAGACGTACCTTAACGCCGATGGCTCCAAATCGGTCGAGAATAGCCTCCAACCCTCCAGCTACCAGGATGGCCAAGGCAAATGGCTAGACGTCGACACAACCCTCGCCCAAGATCCGGCCGATGGCAAATGGAAGACCAAAGCCAACGCCTGGCAGGGTCGTTTTGGCGACAACGCCGCCGTCGAGTTAGCTAGGAGTAATGTGAATATTAGTTTTAGCCCCACAGGGGGCAAGAGTGTCAAACCAGTCGTCACCGGAACGGCCCCGCACCAAACCGTCACCTACCGCAATGTCTGGCAAGGTGTCGACCTCACCTACACCGTGGCCGGCTCTGAGCTGACCGAAAACATCATCATCAAGAGCCGCACTGCCCAAAACAGCTTTGGCTTTGACATCGCAGGTGCTGGGCTCACGCCCAACCCCGAGCACCCTGGCTGGTTTAAGCTGACCGGGGACTTTAGCGACTTTGAAATCCCGGCGCCCACCATCGCCACCCAAACCGACGGGGTTATCGGCGACATCCCGTACGTCACTCAAACCGTGCAAGGTTCTCGCCTCACAGTAACACTCGACCCCAACTGGCAAGCGAAGCAGCCAACGAGCGCCTTCCCGCTCACCATTGATCCAAGCATCGATAGTCCCTCCGGGAGCAACTACATCAACTACAAGTCCGACGGCTTCATCTGCTACGCCGGCCAAGGCTGTGGCAACTCCACCGGCTCGGTTAGCAACAAATACTGGCGTTTCCGAGCCTACCTGCCATATAACGTTCCAGCCGGCAACTATATGGTAAGCGCTTCCTTCCACGTTGAGCTTCCGGACTGCTCAGGTACTTGGGGAACCTGTGATGGTCATGGCGTCGGCATCCAGCACTCACCGGCCACTTGTAATGGCTTCAATTGCCTTGACGGCACCTATGGCTCTGGCGGTGGCTGGGGTGGTTCCGCCATCGACACGGACGTTACGGGCCTATATCGAAATCTTTTGAACACCGGCCTCACCAACGAGTGGTTCGAAATCTATGGAGATGAAGCCCAAAACTACTATTCGTACAAATTGTTCGCCTATGACCGCACCAAAGTCACCTTCAACTACGACGCGCCCGCGAACACCAGCTACATCTCCACCCCCACCTCGCCGGCCGACGGCGGGGTCTCCGTCAGCACCCAGCCAACCCTATCATCCACCACCGCCACCGACCCCGACAACAACGGACCCGTCACCTACCGATACTCTATCGGCACGAGCAAAACCGGCGCGGGCGGTGGCAATGCCTCAAACCTTAGCGGCGTCCTAGCCAATTCCGGCTTCGGATGGCCATCATGGACCGTACCCGATAATGTACTACAAGACGGTACCACGTATTATTGGCAGGTTGAGAGTTGGGACGGTTTTCAATACACCCCATCCACCTTCAGCCCCGTCTACTCGTTCAAAGTTGACCTGCGCAATGGCAAAGATGCCACTCAGGCCCTCGATGGCGTCGGTCCCGTTTCGGTCGATCTAGCCACCGGCAATCTCACCGCCAGCGCTGGCAGCCACTCCATTGCGGCCCTCGGGGGCAGTCTCGGCGTCGGGCTCGACTACAACTCACCGCAAGCCTCGCGCCAAGGTCTCGTCGGGCAGTATTGGAACGACCCGAGCGCCACCCGTGTGTTCCCCGACCCCAACACCAGTCCGCCCCTCGTCACCAAAGTTGACCCCAACATTAACTTCAACTGGGGGTCCAACAGCCCGTACTCCGGTATCATCAATACCGACAACTTCCTTGCTCGTTGGACCGGTTATTTCATCGCGCCCAGCACCGGGACTTACCAGTTTGGCCTCACTTCCGACGACGGCGCCCGGATCTTTCTCAATAACAGCTCGACAGCTTACCTCGACGCTTGGACGACCACCCTGCCAAACAACCTCTATGGCTCCGGCATCGCGCTAACCGCCGGCCAGATCGTTCCCATTAAGTACGAATACGCCGAATGGGGCGGGGGAGCCTCCACCCAACTCCTGGTCAAGACTACCGACGGGACCACCGTGCCCGCCCAAATTATCCCAGCCAAATGGTTCCAGACCGGCGTCCGACCTGTTGCCGCGCCACACGGCCTTATTGGCCGCTACTACCCAGGTGCCACGCTGCCAACCACCAGCACCGACACTACTGGTTCCTTCCTCGTGCGCACGGACTCAACCCCCAGCCAGGACTGGGGCGCTGTCTCGCCCGCACCAGGCGGCCCCACCGACAACTTTGTTGTTCGCTGGACCGGTTTCTTCAAAGCTCCCCAAACCGGCTCCTACAAGTTTGGCGGGCGAGCCGACGATGGTATCAAAATTTTAACTGACGGCAATACTAGCCACCAAGTCGACAGTTGGGGTACTAGCACCAGCAGTGCCGTTTGGGCCTCGTCCGGAATCACCATGACCGCCGGGCAAACCCAAGCAATTACGGTCGAATACAAAGAGCTCACGGGCAATGCCAGCCTCGGCCTCTACGTCGACGGGGCGGGCATCGACAAAGGGTTGCCGGTACCCTCAAACTGGCTACTCCCAGTCAACCAGGTCTTGCCCGACGGCTGGAATCTCGCTTCGGGTGGCGGTGCTGGTTACGATTACGCCTACATTGGCCAAAATAGTGTCATTCTGCGCGACGCCAGCGGGCAGACCCACGAGTACAAATTCGCAAATGGTAGCTTCACCCCGCCCACCGGTGAAGCCGGCAATATGGTCCGGAACGGCGATGGCAGCGTCACTCTGCAAGACTCAGATGGTAGTACCTATGTCTTCAACCCCGACGGCACTCTGGCGTCGGTCACCAGCCCCGCCGATGACCGCAACCCCGCCGCCCTTAAATACAACTATTCCGGTTCGCCAGCCCACCTCACGCAAATCACCGACGGTGTTACGAACACCCGCTGGGCCAAAGTCCATTACTGGGGCGACGTTGGCTTCACCTGCCCAACTACCTCGGCCGGGACTAGCTTTAGCTCCATTCCGACTAGTGGCTATCTCTGCCAAATCGAAACTTCCGACGGCCAAACCTCCAACTTCCTCTACGCCACCGACAGTGGCGGCCACTACCGATTAAGTCGCGTAGAACACCCCGGCACTAACCTCACCGACTACAACTACCTTGTCGAAGACCCTGCCTCGCCCAATAGCTGCCCAGGATGTCTCAGCGAAGTACGCGACAGCCTCGCCAACGATGCCATTACCGCCGGCTTGCGTACGCAAAACACCGATGAAAAAACCGTTGTTACCTATGACGCCATCGGCCGAGCACTCAGCGTGACATTACCTGCCGCCACAGCCGGTGCAACCCGATTAGCTCACACTTACGAATACCAAACCGGCTACACGAACGCACACGTTACTGGCGCAGCCGAGCCCAATGGTTTCAGCCGCAAAGTTGCCTACGACGCCACCTTCCGCACCACCGCCGACACCAATGCCGCCGGGCTCACCACCACCACTGAATGGGACGTAGACAGCGCCGGTACCCCCCGCAAAGACCTGGTGCTCGACACCACCGATCCCACCGGCCTGCGCTCCACCACCAAGTACGACTACGCCGACCGGCCCACCGATCAATATGGCCCGGCACCCACGGCCTGGTTCGACACCACCTCAACCGACAAGTCGCTCTACGCCATCAATACCACCGCCTACAACACCCCTACCTCGGGCAACGTTGCCACCACGCCGCGTACCCAAACCGGCTACGACGAGAACATCCAGGGCCTCGCGGCGGCCTACTACGATGTCAGCACAGCCTCAAATGGCACCGGCACCGCCACAAAAGTCCTCTTTGGCGCACCCAAGAGCCACCAAACCGGCGTTGGCGCACCAGGCGGCGATGTCGTAAAGAGCTGGGGAACCAGCCAGCCCATCACACCCACCGCCAACACCTACGGCTGGGGTGTGAGTCTCACCGGCTACATCAAACTACCCGAAACCGGCAACCACACCTTCCAGGTCAAATCCGACGACGGCGCTCGGCTCTGGGTCGACGACACGTTGCTCATCAACGACTGGAACGATAACAATACTTTTGCCTTCCGCACACCTAATACCACAAACAATGGCGTACTGAATAACACCACCGCCAATTCCTACCACCGCATCCGCCTCGACTACTACAACAAAAGCAACACAGAAACAGACGCT
>CAZGZY010000097.1:0-4652 GCA_964530365.1 uncultured Candidatus Saccharimonadales bacterium | reverse complement strand
TAGGCGCCATAGGGGTAGGCAAAATGGTAGATGCTGTGGCCGAGCTGGGCTTCGAGTAACCGCTTGCCGGTAGCTATTTCGAAGCGCTGGTCGTCGACAGACAGCGTCGCCAAGTTGCGGTGGTTGATGGTGTGTCCGCCGATCGTCACCAGGCCACTCTTGTCGATTTCCCGCACCTGGTCCCAGGTGAGGTAGCTGTCACCACAACCATTGGGCGGCTGCAGGGGGTCTCCATACCGCCGCCCGGCGCCAATGCACCATTGGCTGGCCGAACCTCCGTCAATGATGTAAAACGTCGCTTTCATCTGGTACTTTTTCAAAAGTTCAAAGGCTCCCATCTGTGCCGAAAATCCGTCGTCAAAGGTAATCACCACCGGTTTGGCCGGTAGCGGCCCACCATACATCCCGGCCAGCGCCTGATCCAAGTCAATGCTCGTGTACCCCGCCGCCGCCAAATGTTGCAGCTGCTCTTCGAAATTTGGTGGGGGATAGTGGTATAGCAAAATCGGTAGGTGCACGCCCACCGGTGTTCCCGTCTGCCGCAGCTGGCCCGCTATCCTGGCGCCGCTCCCACCGTTCAGCTCCAGATTCCAGTTGGCCAGCGCCATCTTGAGCGATACCAGGTCTCTCCTGGCCGTGCCAAAATGCCCACTGGCCGCATCCAGCTGGACGCGTGAAAGTTGCAGGTTCAGATCATGGTGGCTGGCTATTTGCGCATGCGCCGCATTCTGGCGTTTCTCGAAATCGTGCACCGACCGCACCACTGCGGCATATTCCATGCGCAGGCCCTTTGGGTAGATAAGGTCCGTCGCCAGGCTCGAGGTCGGCCTCGGCCATAGCAAAAGCATCGCTCCTGCACTGCCGGCAAAAGTGAACGCCACGATACCAAAACGGGCCCAGCGTCGTACCTTCTGAGCTTTTTTGGCGCTCAGCTTGAGAAATCTCATCCTAGTCATTATACGGCAGACCACCTATTATATGGAGCATGAAGCAGCAAAATATTCTCATTATCGGCGCCGGCGGCCGTGAACATGCTCTCGCCTGGAAGATCGCCCAGTCTCCCCGCACTGCCAAACTCTATGTCGCTCCCGGCAATGCCGGCACGGCGCTCGTCGCCACCAACGTCCCAATCTCAGCCACCGACGTCCCGAAATTATTAGACTTTGCCAAGACCCACGACATCGGTCTCACCGTCGTTGGCCCCGACGATGCCCTGGCCAAGGGAATAGTCGACATCTTTCAAGCCGCTGGCCTACGTATCTTCGGACCGACCAAAGCCGCCGCCCGCATCGAGTCCTCCAAAGCCTTCAGCAAAGATCTCATGAGGGAGCAAAAAGTTCCGACCGCCTTCTATGAGACCTTCACTATTCAAGCCAACGCTGTGGCTTACGTAAAAGCCCAAACCTTCCCGATCGTCGTAAAGGCCAGCGGACTAGCGCTCGGCAAAGGCGTTTACATCTGTCAAAATTTTAATGAAGCCTCCCGTGCCCTCCAGGAAATTATGGGCGACCGCATCTTCGGAGAATCCGGCAGTGAGGTCGTGATCGAAGACTATCTCACCGGCCAGGAGGTATCCATCCATGCCTTTAGCGACGGCCGTAGCTCAGTGCTGTTTCCGCCTTCTCAGGACCACAAGCAAATCTTCGACGGCGACAAAGGTCCTAATACCGGCGGTATGGGCTCCTTTGCACCGGTTCCTTGGGTGAAGCCCGAACTCATGAAGACCGTACAGTCAACCGTCGTCAGTCCGATTCTCGACGGCCTGTCTCATGCCGGGGCCCCGTTCGTCGGCCTGCTTTATCCTGGCCTCATGGTTGACGGCGATAACATAAACGTACTTGAATATAATTCGCGTTTTGGCGATCCCGAAACCCAGATTTATCTGCGCCTGCTCGACACTGACTTGGTCAGCATCCTGGACGCCTGCGTCGACGGCACTCTAGCCCAAACCGACATTCAGTGGGGTGGGGGAGCCGCTGTCTGTGTCGTCCTGGCCTCGGGTGGCTACCCTGGCAAATACCGGACCGGCCTGCCCATTACCGGGCTATCCGAAGCTGAAGCCCTTCCTGGTATTGTCATATTCCAGGCCGGCACCAAATCCGAAAACGGCCAGACAATGACTGCCGGTGGTCGCGTCCTATGCGTCTCGGCCGTCGGCAAGGATCTCGCCGAGGCTCAGGCCAGGGCCTACGCCGCCGTCAAACTAATCCACTTCGACGGCATGCAATACCGTAGCGATATTGCCAGCAAGGCTCTCACCTCGCCCTCAATCTAATAGTTGTAGAATAAGAGGTATGGCAACCAGCCCCCGCCGACCAATTCGTCCCGGCGCCCCGCGTGTCATGAGTGACATGCGCCGGCGGCCGGCTACCACGGCGCCGGTCCGAATTTCCGCCCAAACTGCCGCTCGTGCCGCTGCTGCTCCGCCTCGCCCGGCCTCTGCGCCCCGGGCGGCTTCGCGCACCCGCTTTGCCGGGCGGGCCACCACGCCCGCGCGGGCTTGGTGGTGGCGCCCCAAAGTCATCGCCGCCGCCGCTCTCGTCGCCATTGGATATTTTGCGCTCACCTCCCACCGCACGGTCTCCAGCCAGGCCGACAAACCGGCCGCCGTCAAATACACCAAAACCGAAACCATTTGCCTCGATCCCGGTCACGGCGGCGCCGACCCTGGGGCTGTCAACGGGACACTCACCGAGCGCGATATTAACCTGACCGTCGGGTTGAAAGTCCACAGTCTTCTGCAAGCCAAGGGTTACCAGGTCTTTATGACCCGCACCACCAATGTCCCCAACCTCGCCAACGCCGACCGCTACAATTACTGCAATTCAAAACACGCCACCATACTCGTCTCCATCCACCACAATTTCTTCACCGACAGTACGGTCGACCACGATTCGGCCCTTTACTTCAAGCCCGCCGATCAGGCCCTAGCCGCCACCATTGTCGCTGCCACCTCTGCCAAACTTGGCCTGCTCAACAATGGCATTGCCCAGTTTGAAGACGGTGTACTCTCCAAGTCCGCCATGCCGGCCGCTCTCTCCGAAGCCTTTTTTCTCACGAGCACCAAAGAGTCCCGCAGCTTGCGCGCCGCCGGCTCTACCCGCCTGGCCGATGAAGCCGCCGGTATTGCGGCCGGCATCGAAAATTATTTCACACCCTCCGCTGCCGCTACCCCCGCGCCCAGCAGCGCTCCCCAGGTCCTTAACCGCGACGAGTAAACGTCAGCACCTCGAAAGCCGCCTCCGCCACTGCTTCGCCCACGGTCTCAAGTTCATTACGTACCGCTTGGTCCATATGCCAGGCATTTGGCGTCATCTCCAGCAAATTGCGCAGATCCACGCCCTTCAGGTTCAGACTAATTGATAATTCCCGCGTCTCCCGTAGCACGAAGCCCGCTAATTGCTCCGCAATTTTAGCCGCCTTGCCCTGCTCCACCCCGAGCAATTTAAACCGCTCGCGCAAGCCTGCTAGATGCTTTTCGGCAGGGATCACGATCACCAGCCGGCCGCCCGGCCGTACCACCCGCGAAAACTCCTGGGCGTTGCGCGGCGCAAATACATTCAGCAAGACGTCCACACTCTTGTCCGCCAAAGGGATCAGCGCATTAGTATCCGCCACCACAAATTGAACCTTTGGATAAGCCCTGGCAGCCGCCGCGACCGCCGCTTTGGAAATATCGGTGCCATAAGCCCGCACGTTTTCAGCTGCCCTGCCGCGAAGTAGCACGCCGAGATAATACCCCTCTCCACAGCCAATATCAGCCACCACCCCACCGCTCTGCAGCCGGTCTTCATTCACTATTCCGGATACGGTTTCAGCCAGTTCCAGATAATGCCCCGCACCCAAAAAAGCCCGCCGCGCCGTCATCATTTCCGCCGTGTCACCGGCCGCTGCTCCCGTCCTCCGCGCACCGCTCAGCAAGTTTACGTAGCCCTCGCGTGCCACATCAAAGCTGTGGCCGTTTTCGCACGTCAAAACCCGCTCGGAGAGGTTGAGCGCTTCCTTGCAATTCGGACAAATTAGTTCAATTGGGGTCATTATTCCTCGCCGCAAATTACCTACCATTTAGTATGCCTACCAAATGGTAGGTAATTTCTATAAAGCAACCAACCTCTCTCCTACAAGGAATTAGGCTGTCATTTGATCGCTGGCTCGGGTACGTGCGATATTCAGCAAACGCTCCACCTCAGCCACCGCTTCATTACAAGTCTCTACCACATGAACATTCTCGCCGCCCAGCCGCTGCAAAAACATCCGCGTGTCATCTTCGTGCGACAGCAAAACAACCTGCTTACCACTTCGTAGCGCCATCGCCACTTCCGACAATGTTCCAGCCACCATTGTCCCGCAAGCAACCATCACGTCGCCAGACAATGCATTAATAAAATTACGCCCCGTCAACATACCGGTGAAAATCGGCACATCCACATACTTGCTCATCTTGCTATCATCAGCTTGGGCAATCACTCCCACGACCAGTCCACCGGCTTCCTGCGCACCTTGGCACGAAGCGTCCATTACGCCCAAGGCCGTACCTCCGCTGAGAAGCACCCATCCCTTACCGGCAATCAAACCACCCAGCTCGCGGGCCTCATCACAATCGGCGGGTGTAGCGTTGCGGCCGGCTCCCATCACGCCAATAATTGGCCGCC
>CAZGZY010000096.1:0-4693 GCA_964530365.1 uncultured Candidatus Saccharimonadales bacterium | reverse complement strand
CAAACCCCCTTAGAAGCCGACTTTTGCCCATACCACAAAGTGAGCGAGAATCGATTCCTAAATTACCTCATATAAGATAGGATAACTACAATGCCAACCGCCCCAACTAAAACCTTTATAGAAACGATTACCGACCTCCTCCAACACCTCGTCCGTATGCCCACCATCACCAGCGACCACGCCACCAACCGAGCTGCGCTCGATTGGGTCGAAAAACAGCTCCAAGGGCTGCCCCTAACAATCCGGCGCTTCGAGCACATGGGCTTCAGCAGCCTCGTAGCTACCACTCGTCCCACCCGCGACCCCAAGCTCTGGCTAGCCGGCCACATCGACGTCGTCCCCGGCGACCCCAGCTCTTTCAACCCCCATCTGGAAAACGGCAAACTCTACGGCCGAGGCGCTCACGACATGAAAGGCGGCCTAGCCATTTTCATTGCGCTCTTGCAGGATCTCGGCTCAAGCCTAATCAACTACGACCTCGGCCTCATGCTAACCTCCGACGAAGAGGTCGGCGGCCACGACGGTGTCCGCTGGCTCCTCGAGCAGGGCTACCGTGGACAAGCCGCCTTCATCCCCGACAGCGGCGTTAACTGGGGCCTGGAATCTGGCTCCAAGGGCATCATGTGGTGGGACCTTGTTGCCGCCGGCCGGTCTGCCCACGCCTCCAGACCCTGGGAAGGCCTCAGCGCCATCGACGAGCTAAACCGCTTCATCGCCCATGTCCGCACCCACCTGCCCACCGAGCCCTGCGGCAGCTCCGACCACAACCACCCCACTCTCAACATTGGTGCGTTCAACGGTGGTGAAGCCGCCAACCAAGTGGCCTACACCGCCCGTGCCCGCCTCGATATCCGCGTGCCCGTCACCATCAGCCTAGAAACCGTCACTTCATGGTTCGACGAAGCCAAAAACGCCATCCCTAGCGTTGAGGCCACTATCGCGCTAGCCGACCCGCCCTATAGCATCACCAACCACAGCGCCATCCTGCAGTTCCAGGCCATCGCCCACGACATCATCGGCGACGTCCCCACCACGCTCGTGGCCCACGGCTCGTCCGATGCCCGCCACTTCGCCGCGCGCGGCATCCCCACCGTCAACATCTCGCCGGTGGGCAGCGGCTTCCATGTCCCGCGCGAATGGGTCGACCTAGACAGCCTAGACCGCCTCTACGCAGCCACCCGTCGCTTCGTAGAATCTTGGGCCAAAAATTAGTCGTGAGCAAACCCCAGCCTTCGCTCGTCTGGTATGTCAGCTATGGCTCCAACCTCAACCGCGCTCGCTTTCTCACCTACATCCTCGGCGGCACCCCTCCCGGCAGCCAAGTCGGCCAACGCGGCTGCGCCGACCAAACTCTGCCCCGCGGCGACCGCGCCATCGAAATCCCCTACGAGCTCTACTTTGCCGGCCACTCACCTCACTGGGGCGGACACTCGGCCTTTATCGACTCTAGTCCCGGCCGCCAAGCCACCAAAGCCCGCGCCTACCTTATTGGCTTCGACCAATTCCAAAACATTATTCAGGAAGAAAATTACCGTCCCGAGCCCATCCCAATCCCGCCACTGACCGGCATCATATCCCAAGGCCACTTCGATATCCCTATCGTCAACCCCCACCTCGACCAATACGACCGCCTCATCCATTGCGGCATTCTGGACGACTACCCCATGCTCAGCTTCTGCCCTTCACAACGTCAAAAGACTATTGGCCCGCCGGCCCCCGGCTACCTGCGCAAAATTGCAGACGGGCTCCAGGAGGCCCACCATCTAACCACAACCGAAACGGTGGCTTACTTAGCAGAGAAAACGGGGATTAAGGGGCACATTAGCCGGCACGAACTTACCGGCCTACTCACCCCCAAAGCGGCCGTCCACTCCTAAGCATGACCGAGTGCGGCCCCCATCCCGGCCAATCTACCCCCGCACGGCCTTGAGTACATCTGCCGTTTTCACCAGCGTCGCTCCGCTTTCACTCCGGCGCTTAAGCTCCACCGAGCCCTCGGCCAACGTCCGCTTGCTCACAGTCAGCCGCACCGGCACGCCAATCAGGTCGGCGTCGGCAAATTTCTTACCCGCCGACTCATCACGATCGTCATACAACACTTCCACGCCGGCCGCAGCGAGTTCGTCATACAGCTTATCTGCGGCCTTACGCACGTCGTCTTCTGCCCCAAGCCGAACTACCTCAACAGCGTAAGGCGCCACGCCTTCGGGCCACACAATCCCCAGCTCATCGTGGTGCGCCTCCACAATCGCGGCCATCGTCCGGCCGATCCCGATCCCGTAGCAACCCATATAATACGGCTGGCGCTTGCCTTCGACGTCGGTGTACTCAGCCCCGGTCATCAACTTGGTGTAGTGATAGCCGAGCTGGAAGATATTGCCGACCTCAATGCCCCGTTTCTCCACCAGCTTGCCACCCTCGGGGCTCTCCATCCCCGGCTGGGCCATGCCCACATCACCCTCAATGTCCGGCGTATAGTCTCGGCCATAGTTGATATTCAAAAGATCCTCGTGCTTTTTATTAGCCCCGCCGAACATGTTCTTTACGTTTTTTAGGCTTTGATCAGCCACAATCACCACCTTGCGACCAGAGGTCTTGCCCTCTTTGCGCATCCCCACCGGCGAAATAAACCCTGGCATGCTGTCCAGGTCGTGGATCACTTCCTCCGGCGTCGCAGCCCGCAAGCCAAACGCCTTCGCCACCTGCATCAATTTCGTCTCGTTCACATCCAGATCACCGCGGATAATCGCCAAGATGTAGCGGCCCGTCGGCTCGTCCACAAACAACACATCCTTGATCTGGCGCCAGTCTTCGAGGCCGTGGTGCTCCACGCCCGCTTTCATCGTCTTGCTGCGCTCGGCGTGCACTGGCTTGAGCGGCAGCTCTTTCTCGTTCTCGTTCGGCGAATCAGCCTTAAACTTCGCCACATCTTCGTGAGCCGCGTAGCCGCTCTTTTCGTCGATGAAATACCGGCTCTCGCCGATCGGGCTCGGGCTCACAAACTCATGGCAATACTCGCCGCCAATATAGCCATTGTCGGCCGCCACTATATCTGTCGGTAGGCCTAGCTCGGTGAAAATCGCGCTGTACGTATCGCGCATCCCGTCATAAATATCCTTAAATTGCTCTTTTGTGCTAAAGCTGTAGCCGTCCTTCATCACAAACTCGCGCACCCGCAGCAGCCCGCCCCGCGCCCGGATCTCATCGCGGAACTTCATTGAGAATTGGTAGATATGAAACGGCAGGTCCCTGTAGCTCAAGTTAAATTTGCGCACTAAGTCCACCGCCATCTCCTCGGCCGTACCGCCCAGCGCAAAGCTAGCCTCCCGGCGATCTTTCACTTTCATCAGCTCAAAACCAGCGGTGGTCGTGCGGTTCGTCTCCTCCCACAGTTCGAGCGGGTGCAGCACCGGCGTCACTATCTCCTGCGCCTCGGCTTCGTTCATGTGCCGGCGCACGATCTGGGAAATCTTACTATGCACGGCGATCCCGAGCGGCAACATAAAGTAGCGCCCCGCAGTGCTTTCGCGCACAAACCCAGCCTGCACTAGTAGCCGATGTGAATCCACCTCGTAATCTGTCCCCTCTGTCTTCGATGGCCGGCCAAACAACTTGCTCATCCGCATAATAACGTCTCCTTAAATAACAAAAAAAAACTCGTTCCTACGCCAAACACAAAAAGTGTTTAGCAAGAACGAGGCTTCACTCGTGGTACCATCTTGCCTTCGCCGCACATACGCGCGGCCTCTAACGGATTTATACGGTCCGATTGCACCGGCACGGCTCATCGCCGGCAGCTCCAGGGCGGGAAACCCCTTCATCGCTTTGAGCTCACTATACCAGCCCCAACCCAATTCTGTCAAAGCGCGTTAAGTATTATTCCCGCGCTGGCACAAAAAATGTAGATTTTCTGAGAACCTCCATTTATAATTGCGAGCTACAGTTCCACAACTCTCGTTCCCCTCAGGCAGGAGGATTTGTATGAACTGTCGAACTTGCTGGCGACCGCGGCGACGGTTGTTGCCTTTCTTGGTGTTAACGCTCATTGCGGCGACCGCGGCATGCGCGTCGGGGGCCACAGCGATCAAACCGGCCCCTCAGGTGAGCAAGATCCCGCCACTAGCCACGGCCAGCGCCAAGGTAGTCGCCTTCAAAGCCAACGCCGTGGCAGTACTGCGGTGCACCGGCGGCCTTGAGACGTTCAAACTCAACGCTGACGGGAGTACGAGCCCGGCCCGTATCTACAACCTGGTCGTGCTTGACCAGCCGAGCAGGAAAGGTAGCGGTTGCCAAGCTGGCTTCACCCTTCAACCCAACGTTGCCGCCGTCGTGGTTCGCCTCGCGACCAATCCGCCGGCCGCCGCCAAGGTCACCAACAACAACAGCAACGAAGGGCCGCGCCTCACCACCGGCACGAACCCTCTCGACCAGGAGGTACTCCTCTTCCTGGACGACCCGGACCGAAGCGACGGCTTCATACTGCGATATCGCAGTGGCCGCCTCCTAGAGAATTCGCCCTTACCCTGGGGCCTAATCTCCGCGTAAGTACGCCCACTTCGGGGCCGCGCGACACCACGTCGCGAGGCCCCGGTTGACATCTAGAACTACTTCAGCGACGCCATCGCCAAAAACGCCAAATAATTATTGAGCATATGCAAAAAGATCCCCGGCACAATGCTCTTAAGACGAACAT
>CAZGZY010000095.1:0-4708 GCA_964530365.1 uncultured Candidatus Saccharimonadales bacterium | reverse complement strand
CCTACTAGTCGCTCTTCCGATCTCACCTCGGCCTTCCCGGTTACGCCGTGAAGGCGACCCGAGACCAGCTGCAGGCGCGCTTTAGTGCCTTGCTCGCCTCGCCAGTGGCCTCACAGGTCGCTTTGGTCAGCTTTTGGGCTGTGGTTGGCCTCATCGCGTACCTGATTGCTTGGGGGGGCTACAACATTATCATCGAGGCCCGCAACGAAGTCACATTGAGCACTGCCTACACCAACCGGGGGCACTGGCGAGGCCCGTTTGAAACCCTGGCCCTCAAAGCCGCCGCCGCCATTGGGTTGGCACTTGTCATCGGGTCACTTTGGCTGGGGGTGTCGTTCTGGTTAAGCTTGTCTGCTTCGGTTGCGGTTCACGTTACGCTTGCCTCCGCAGGTACAGCGGCGCTGGCTGTGCTTGGACTCACCGCCCAACTTTACCTTGCTCTCATGTTTGCCCAGCTCACCTTCACGCCTTGGTATAGGCCTCAAGCATTTACAGACAACTAAAAATGCGCTATAGTACCCCCGTTAACGTTAATCCGCCCCGAAGGTGGAATTGTCGTCCCGGCCTTTAAGCTTGGCGATGTAAGTGGAGCCAAGTTAAGTGGCCAAGAAACTGTTCGTCGGTAACCTGCCGTACACTACTACTAACGAAGAGCTGGGCGAGTTTTTTGCACAGTTCGGTGAGGTTCTCTCAGCCGCGGTCATCATGGACCGTGCCACAGGGCGTTCGAAGGGCTTCGGCTTTGTCGAGATGACCAATGATGCTGAGGCTGATGCCGCCATCGCCAAGGGCGACGGCGCCGAGTTTGAGGGTCGCAAGTTGACCGTGTCTGAGGCCCGCCCCAAGACCGAAGCCCGCTAAATTTAGCGAACTAGGCAGCAAAAAAGGAGCTTTCGAGCTCCTTTTTTGGTTTGTCTTCCAACTATTCCCACACCCGCTCATGGTTAATCACTTCCTTTTCGCGGAACGCCTGCTCCAGATCGATGCCGTACATATTAGCCAGTGCCGTAGTGACCCAGATAATATCGGCGATCTCGTGCGAGATCTTGCCAAACCGGGACTGGCTATCCACCGCCATACCTGTTTCTTTACGCACCGCCTTAGCGAGCTCGCCGACTTCTTCGGCCAACAATAGGCACTCCTGAAGCGGGGTTTCTTGATTGAACCCGCGCTCCTGGACATGCGCTGCTACATACTCCTGCAAATCGGCCAACGTTGGACTTGCTTTGATGTGAGCCACGAGATATCCCCCTTACAGCACTAGTATACGCGAACAAGAGCCGAACACAAGCTTCGCAAAAAAAGGCCCCGGGAGGCCCTTTTTCGTTTCAATAAAGCTTATGCTTATTTGTTGCCGCTGGCCTTGTAGTCTTGGATGGCCTTTACGACTTTGCCGTCGTTCTTGAGGTTCTCCCAGAACAACACCTGGCTGCGGTTGATGTACATCACATCCTCCGGCCCGTGGAGCTCACCACCGAGCTTGGCCAGCGAGACTTGCTGGTTGTTGGTGCTAGAAGCGCTCTTGTCGGTCGGCTGGACGGTCTGCTGCACTTGCAGGTAGTAAATGTCCGTCAGCTTCACGTAGCTGGAGTCGGTCTTCGTGACCTTACCGAAATAAACCTGGCCGTTGGTCAGGAAGACCGCCTGGTATTGCTTGGCTTTAACGGCACTGTCGGCCATCGCCATGTTGAAGGCTTTGCTGGCGAACCAGCCCAGGACGACAATTGATACAACTACCAAAAGGACCGCGAGCAATTTGCTCAGCATATTACTGTTGCCAGCCGCCGCTACTTGGCGCACCGGAGCTGGCATATCCGCCATGCCATTGTCATTTGCCTGTCTGCGTACATCCATACGAAATTACTCTCCACCTAAACTTAGCATTAGCCTAATCGTACAGGAGCGGCTTATCAGTGTCCAGTAAGACACCTGCGGCAAAAGCATAAGGACTTTTTTTGCGTAGCGGCCCTCACGGCTGCTATAATCATAACCACTATAAGAGGTGAGTAGGAGGGCAATTCGCCCCCATGAGACTACGTAGTCGAATCGGGCTAATTATCGGGGCAATACTAGCGCTGCTCGCCGCCGCGCCGGCCTGGGCGAGCTTGTCCCAAGGCTTTGCCACCACCAGCCCCATCGCCACCGGCAGCCTCGTCTCGCTCGATGAAAAATCGAGCGGCACCGTGGTAGTGGCCGACCTCACCAACATCGGCCGGCTCTTCGGCGTGGTCATCCCGCCGTCTTCGGCCTCCATCTCGCTCTCCGGCACCGGCAACGGCCAGGTCCAGGTGGTCACGAGCGGCACTGCCAACCTGCTGGTCACCAATGCCGCCGGCACCATCCACGTCGGCGACTACATCACCGTCTCGCCGATTGCCGGGGTGGGGGAGAAAGTTGGCTCTTCTAGCACCCGCGTCATCGGCACCGCCCAATCCGACTTCGACGGCACCGGCGACGGCGTCACCAAGCGCACCATCGACTCCGGCTCCGGCAACAAAGAGGTTGCCATCGGCCAAATCCCGGTTGTCATTGCCGTCTCCACCTACACCTCCACCGACGGCAAGCAGACCTACGTGGTCCCCAACTGGCTCCAAAACTTGTCAAACACCCTGGCCGGTAAGGCCGTGTCGCCGGTGCGCATCATCCTCGCGTCGCTCATCCTCTTGATTGCCCTCGTTAGCATCACCGTATTGCTCTACGCCGCCGTCCGCAACAGCATCATCTCCATCGGCCGCAACCCGCTGTCACGCGGCTCAGTCCTGCGGGGCTTGCTAGAGGTTGTAGGCATTTCAGGCGGTATCTTAGCGGTTGGTATTGTAGCAATGTACTTTGTGATCTCGAGGTGAATATGCAGATTCTTATTTTAGCCGGGCTCGTTTTAATGTTAACACTGGTCGTAGTGGTGCAAAGCTTCCAGCTACGCAAAGCGGGGGACAAGGCCAAAGCGGCGGCCAGCCTGCCCACGCCGGTAAAAGTGAGCGAGCCAACTGCCGCCGAGCTCGATAACCGGCTCAAGAGCGCCTACGAGGCCAAAATTACTGAAGCCACTCAAACCTTCGGCACCGACCTCCAGGCTACCTCAACAAGACTGAGCGAGCAGGTTTCGCGCCTCACCACCACCGTTATTGAGGAAGAACTCGAGGCCTACCAGAAGACGCTCGAAGAGGTGCGCAAAGTTGCCACCCAGGCCATGGACCAGATCCACCAGGCCGTCGAGCATCAGCGCGTCGAGCTGCGCCAAGGCATGGAAGCGGAGCTGGCTGCCGAAAAGCAGCTCCTAGCCGACAAATTCGATGCCAAAATCGGCGACGTTGTCTCCAGCTACATCTCAGAATCTCTTGGCACCGGCGTCGACTTAGGCGCCCAAATGCAGTTCATCCTAACCAGCCTCGAATCGCACAAAGAAGAAATCCGAAAGGACCTCCTCAATGGCGTCTGAGCAGCCACCAAAACAGGCGCCCGAGGCCAAACCGGCCGCCCCGCAACCCAAACCCATCGTCCCCGTCCGCAGCACGCTCCCCGCGGTTCGCGCCCTAGCTCCATCCCAACCTCCAGTGCCGGCGCCCAAGCCCGACGCGGCCAAAGCCCTCGGTGCGACGGTGAAGGTGGCAGCGCAGGATAACGCTTCTGCTAGCGACGATGTGGCCCAGCAGAAGGTTGCGCAACTCAGCGTGCCCCACATTCAGCGACACAAAGAAGTACACCCCATCGCGACCAAAACGGAAGCCCCGCCAAAGGCACCAACCCCAGCGTCACCAGCCCACGTCCCCGCCGGCTTCGAGCTCCCGCCGGCCATCTACAGCCCCCAGCTCCTCGAATCCGTCACCTACGACATCCAGTACTATCTGGACTGGTACCGCCAAAACCAGATCCGCAAGGAAGTTGGCGCAAAGCCCAAAGACGAGCCCAACCACTCCGACGAAACGGTGCTGGTGATCGAAGCCTGGCTCGCCGGCCAGCCGCCCACCCTCGAGAAGCTCGAGGCGCTGCTAGATTACCTCAAGCACCTGAAGCTGCCGGAAGTTCACATCATGCTGGCGGCCCTGCCCAACCGCACCCAACGCGAGACCTTGGTGGCCTGGTTGCGCAATAACGCTACTACCCACCTGCTGGTGTCGTTCACGGCCGACCGCAACCTGGGCGGGGGCATCGTTTTGCGCACACCCAACCACATCTTCGACTACTCGTGGAAGCAGCAGCTCGTGGCGGCCAGGGACAAATTAGCGGGGATCATAAAACGTGTTTGACAACCCAAAATTCGCCAAACTCGTAGCTGAGGGCCGCCCCACCGGCGAGATTATCGGGGTCGACCGCTTCCTGGTGACCGTCCAGGGGCTGGGCGAGGTCGCCATTAACGCCCTCATTTACTTCGAGAATGGCCACCAAGGGCTCGTCCGCGAAGTCCGCTCCGAGACCGTCATGGTACTCAACATGACCTCAGAAGTCATCCCGCTCGGCACGCTAGCCGTCATTGAAGCCGAGGAGCTCGTGACTGGCGTAGGCGAAGGGGTCGTCGGCCGCGTCATTAGCGCCACCGGCGCCCCGCTCGACGGCAAAGGGCCCATCACCTTCAGCCGCTACGACCCGGTGTTTAAGGTGGCTCCCGGCATTGTCGAGCGCCAGGCCCTCACCGACCCGCTCACCACCGGCGTCGCCATCGCCGACCAACTGTTCCCGCTCGTTAAAGGCCAGCGCATCGCGGTGTTGG
>CAZGZY010000094.1:0-4735 GCA_964530365.1 uncultured Candidatus Saccharimonadales bacterium | reverse complement strand
AGCTGGCCATGCCACCATTTTGGGTTTTGTCAAAACCTCGGAGGTGCAAAGGCACGGAATTGATGGTGCGGACGTTGGCGGTAACATCCTCCCCCACCTGACCATCGCCGCGGGTGACGGCTTGGGTGAATACCCCGTCTTGGTAGATGAGCGAGCAGGCCAGGCCGTCCATTTTGGTGTCGGCGAAGAACTCGGTGATGCCGGGCACAAGTTTGTCGATGCGGGCGGCCCAGGCAGCCACTTCGTCTTCGCTGAAGACATCGTTGAGCGAGATCATGGGTTGGGCGTGCCGAACTTTAGCGAAGCGGTCGGACGGTTTGCCGGCCACACGCTGGGTGGGGCTGTCGGGCGTGATGAGCTCGGGGTACTGTGCCTCAAGTTGCGATAGCTCATGTTTGAGCGAATCGGCGGCAGCCTCGGACATAATGGACTCGTCGAGCACGTGGTAGTGATAACGGTAATCGTTGATCTGGTCGCGGAGCTTCTCGACCCTGGCCGCGGCCTCCGCCTTGGTCACGCGGCGGGCTCAGGTTCGGTTGCTCCGGCGGCGACCTCCCGCACAGCGGTGGACCGACCCAAGCGCTCAAGCTCGCGGTAGAGCCCAAGCATGTAGAGGTTGGCCAATGGCAGGGCAACGAGCGTGGAAGCAATCTCGAAGAAAATAGCCGCAGCGCTATTGAATTTGACCGCGGCCAAGAATACCGCCACAACAATGGCCGGGATAGACACCATCACCAAAAACACGATCATGAGGCAGATCCGCCCAGCCACCGGCCAGAACCGGCCAAGCGAGAGCCGGCGGCTGCGGGACAACGCTGCCACCGGCCGGAGCCCGTCGCGAATTGCCCCGAGCGGCGCTAGAGTGTAGCGCACCAACAAATAGAAGCTAGGCGAGGCAATTAAAACCGACACGAGGCCCACGAGCAATTGCTCGGCCGCGCTGCTGGTGGAGTTTACGCTGCCGAGGACCCCAACAATATAGAGCGACGCCCCTAAAGCCGCTGGGACCATCATGATAACGAGTAATACACTGGTGAGAATGTAGCGGACCAGAGCCAGGGAGCTGTCGTAGTAAGCTTGGGCCAGAGTCAGCGTTTTACCCTGTTTTTCGCGGTGCACCATAGACCAAACGAGCGCGACATTCATAATGATGGCGGCAAAGGAAATGTAGGTATTGACCGTAGCATCGTTAGATATCGTGCTCGACAGGAGAAGCAGGTCGCTTGGGACGGCCACAACTGCCAATATGAGGATATACGGCTTCCAATTGGCGATATATTCACTGAACGCAACTCTGAAGATGACCCAGGCCGACGGGAGCCTGAGGTGCTTGCCCTGACGATACTCTTCGAGCTCTTGCCGGCGCCGCTCTTGAACCGCGACAATGCGCCCTGGGGAGAGGAAGGCATATAAATTCCGCGCTACTAAGAACAGCAGGTATAGCGCCCAAAGAATGCTGATATCGTAGTGAAAAATCGCGACGTCGACTAAGATGAGAATAAATAAGCCACTGGAGAATATAAGGTCGCGTTTAGCCTGGAGGCGGGCGTCAGAGACAGTGAAAACAGCGGTTTTGGGGGTCGCGGATTGCTCAAAGCGGCGCCGGCGGCGAGAAACGACAACCCCGGTAACGGAGATGGCCGCGGCCAGCAGCAGGGCAATAACCGCCAAGCGAGACAGCTCATTTGGAATAACCCCTCCCAGAGACCAATACAGCAATCTGGCCACAATAAAGCCAACCAATACTGTAGTGCGGGCTGGGAACTCGGGACGTGTGTTTCTTCTCATTATGGCTTACCCTCCATTTCACGTAACCTACGGACGCGTTCGGCGATGGGCGGGTGGGTGTCGAAGAGGCCGGCCAGGCTGCGGCCTTTGAGTGGGTTGGCGATGTAGAGCGAGCTGGTGGCGGAGTTAGCGTGCTGCATGGGGGTTTTGCTGCCGCCGATTTTCTCGAGGGCGCTGGCTAAGCCTTCAGGGTAGCGGGTGAGCAGCGCGCCGGAGGAGTCGGCCAGGTATTCGCGCTCGCGGGAAACGGCAAATTGGATGACGGCCGCCACCAGCGGGGCCAGGATGGCGCCGACGATGCCGAGGATGAAAAACAGCTGGTTGCCGTTGTTTTCGCGGTCGTCGCGGGTCCAAAACGACAGGCGCAGGAACAGGTCGGACACTACGGCCACCACCGAGACCAGTGCCACCACCACGGCCATGAAGCGGATGTCGTAATTGCCGACGTGGCTGAGTTCATGGGCCAAGACGCCTTCGAGCTCGGTTTTGTCGAGGACCCGCAGGATGCCGGAGGTGACGGCCACGATGGCGTGCTGGGGGTCGCGGCCGGTGGCGAAGGCGTTGGGCGAGGGATCGTCGATGATGTAGACCTTGGGCGTGGGCAGCCCGCCGGCAATCGCGAGGTTTTCGACGATGCGGTATAGGTCGGGCGCATCGGCCTTTTGAACCTCGCGGGCGCCGCTCAGGCCGAGGGCGATTTGCGCCGAAAAAAAGTAGGTTACCACGGCATAGATGACGGCGCCGATTAAAATGGGCACGAACAACGAGGGTTGGTTGAAGGCCCGGGAGAAGATATAGTCGAGCACGGCAATAAACGCCACAAAGCCAAAGACGAGCATGAGGCTGCGGCGCTTATTGGACGCGATCTGGGTGTACATCGTTTTCTAGTGGTCCTCTGGGAGCACTTCTCCGTCGGGGGTAACGCGGACCTTCAGGGACGGTTCTGGCTCATCATTTTGGTTCGCTTCGGTTTCGGCTGTGGCCGGGGCGGTAGGCGCGGGCTCGTCCGGGGCACTGGTGGGCAGGATGGGCGCCACTGTGGCGTCCGGCACGACCGGCACGGTGCTAGGCGCCGGGGCCGGCGTCGGAGCCAGTTCGGCCGGCGCGGCTAGGGCGGCGGCGGGCGTGGCCGATGCCCCCATGGCAGTGGTGGTGAGATGCTCGGCTAGCGTTTCGGCGGCAGCGCGGACGTCGGCCGTGTCGAGGGCCGGGTACACTTTCTCAATGAGGTCTAGCGCGGCGAGTAGCTTGAGAACCGGCAATAGGCGGGTGTTTTGCGCGCCTTGCATGGCGTCGGCGGCCGCCGTGGCCGGAACCTCAACCATGGCTTGGCGGAGCTGAAAGCTGAGGCCCATTTCTTCGCTGCCCGGCAGCTCTTCAGCGAGCTTCATTAACCTCGGTCCGAGCTCGATAGCCCCCTGCCAACTGCTACCACTTCTGTATTCAGAGAGCGTCATTGCTGTTCCTTTAGTTAGAATTTAACGTCTACTGGTTTGTCGACTTCGGCCTGGTTATCAACCTCGAAAAAGTCGCGGTGGGTAAACCCTAGCATACCGGCTAGCATATTGGTGGGAAAGACCTGGAGCTTGATGTTGTAGTCGCGGACGTTGCCGTTGTAGAACCGGCGCGATGCTTGGATCTTATCCTCAGTGTCTACGAGCTCACCCTGTAGCTGCTGGAAGCCCTGGTTGGCTTTGAGGTCGGGGTAGGCCTCGGAAACGGCAAACAGGCTCTTGAGCGCTCCCGCTAGCTGGTTTTCGGCCTCGGCCTTCTGGGCGATGCCACCGGCATTCATAGCGGCCGTGCGAGCCTCGGTGACCTGCGTGAAGACGTCCTTTTCGTGCTTGGCGTAACCTTTAACGGTCTCAACCAAGTTGGGGATGAGATCGTAGCGGCGCTTGAGCTGGACGTTAATATCGGACCAGGCTTCGTCGACGCGCACGCGCGAGCGGATGAGCCCATTGTAGAGGGCGATTAGCCCCAGAAGCAGGACGGCAACAATGACAATAACAGCGATAAGCATCGGTGTACCCTTTGATTCTTAAGCATTAGTATAGCAAATTGGGCGGCGGTGCGGTATGGCAAAGGGCGGCTTAGGCGGCCGGATGGGGGCAATTATTTGACTTTGTACCTGATAAATTGGTAATGTTTACGTAATGCTTAAGCTTACTAGAAAACATCTGCTCGGGATGGCTTTGGTTGGTGTAAATTTGGCGGCTATTTCTCTGCCGTTTGTAGCTGACGCCGACACCCAAACCACCAACACGACGATCGGCCTGACCATCAACCCGGTGATTATCTCGTACTCGTCGGGCCCAACGGTAACCCTGGGCGCGATCACCCCTGACTCCACCGGCAAGCAATCCACGGCCAGCGATACGGTATCGGCCGACACCAACGACACAGCCGGCCTCACGATTAGCTTGCAAGAAACCAGCGCCGTTACCACTGATATGACCAGTGGCGGCAACTCCATTGCCACGACCACCGGCACGACGGGCACACCCGTGACGCTCGCCAACGGCAAATGGGGCTGGCGTGTCGACAGCTTGGCGGGCTTTGGAGCCGGCCCGGGCGCGACTATTTCCAACGCCGCCCCGAGCGCGCTCACCTACGCTGGTATTCCGGCCAACGCCTCACCGTTTACCATCAAGACGACGGCTACCAACGGCTCAACCTCGAGCACAGTGTGGTATAGTGCCCGGGTGAATAATACCCAGCCAATCGGCAGTTACTCAACTACCGTAACTTACACGATAACGACGAACTAATATGCCAGTTAGGGGCAAGCTGCTGACACTGGCGGGGCTGCTGGTTCTGTTGTGGCCGGCTGCGGCGCCGGCGCAGGCCATCCAGGGCACCGGCATCTCCCCTACCAGCCAGGAGGTAACGTTGGCCCCCGGGGTGCCGAGCCGGGGCGAGCTCACCGTTATTAACGACGGCGACC
>CAZGZY010000093.1:0-4779 GCA_964530365.1 uncultured Candidatus Saccharimonadales bacterium | reverse complement strand
TCATCCGCCCCACCGGCCTCCTCGATCCCGTCATCCAGGTCCGCCCCATCGACCATCAGATCGACGACCTCCTCCACGAAATCCGCGCCACCATCGCCAAAGGCCAGCGCGTCCTCGTCACCACCCTCACCAAGCGCATGGCCGAAGACCTCACCGAGTACCTCAAGGAATTGGGTATTAAGGTGCAATACCTCCACTCCGAGGTCCAAACCCTCGACCGCATCGACATCCTCCAAGACCTCCGCGCCGGCGTGTACGACGTGCTGGTGGGCATTAACCTCCTGCGCGAGGGCCTCGATCTGCCCGAAGTGTCGCTGGTGGCCATCTTAGACGCCGACAAAGAAGGCTTCCTGCGCTCAACCGGCGCGCTCATCCAAACCATCGGCCGCGCGGCCCGTCACGTGGAGGGCCGGGTCATCATGTACGCCGACCGCATCACCGACTCCATGAAGGTGGCCATCGACACCACTAACGCTCGGCGCACCGTCCAAGAGGCCTACAACCGCGAGCATGGCATTACGCCCGAAGGCATCCAGAAGGCGATGGGGGAGCGCATGCAAGCCGCCGTGGAAGCCGAAACCGCCGATGTCCGCGAGATTCACCCCGAGGACATCCCGAAGGAGGAGCGCACCAAACTCATCGCCGACCTCACCGCCCAAATGCAGCTAGCGGCCGAATCGCTGCAATTCGAAAAAGCCGCGCTCCTGCGCGACCAAATCGAAGAACTCGGCGGCGCCGCTAAAACCAAAAAGCCGCGCAAAGCTTCGCGCGGGCGTTAAGCATCCAAGCAGTCTCATTCTGTAGTTATCCCTGGTTTTTGGTATGCTTATTCCATGATCGGAAATGAATTCGCTCCAGGCGATGATAGGGAGGTAAGCCGCAGCGTGGATTACGCTGAGTTAATGACCAAGGCTCACCAGGAGGCTCAGATGCTCCCTCTAATTGACCAGCCGGTAAAAATCGAGCAGGGGCGGGATGTATTACAGCGCACTCGTTATGCCATCGAAGTATTCAAGGACCAGCTTCTGCCTCAGCTGCCGGTGGGCGAGGAGACATACAAAATATATAAACAAATGCTCGAGGAAACCCTAACGACTCCTGATGCAATCCGCGTGGATCAACAGTCTCAGGCAAGGTATCAAAGCCTCGTTATTCTGCCAGGAGGTGGCGAAAGGAGTCATGGCACTACCGGCCGTCCCGTTGCGGAAGTTGGTGCGGCAATGCTCGATACGACTCGAGACTGGCTAACAGATGCGGTACGTCAGGCCCAGGTTCAACTAGAGCCAGCCCAAATCGAGGACCTAACCTACGGCTGGCTAATATGGCACGAACTTGGCCATACCCTGCAAGCCGCGTATGAAAGGACCGATATTGACCCGGCTACGCGGCGCTCAAGCCACTTTGACCTGGCGTATGAAGCGCTTACCCGAGGGGTTAGCCAACAAACTTTTTCGAGGGAGAGTGGCGGCGGTCAGGAGTTCGCCAACCTAGTAGCGGAAGGAGAGGCGTTTGCGGAGGGGCTGGGGCAGATGATGGTAGAACGTTACGCCGTCAAAGAGCTTGGCTTGGCAGAAGAACAAGCGGCCGCACTTCGTGTAGCCCTGACACCTCAAGTGCGAAAAGATAGGCGTCAACAAGTTTACGAGATCGTTCGTCGTTACGACAAAGCCTACGATATGTCACACCCAGATTCCCCGGTTGTGGACATGTCCCGAGACCTAAGGGCTGCCGGCTTTACCGGCACATAAAATCTAGGTTATGGAAAACCACATACTCCCGACGAGATCGAGGGCATCTTGGCGATAACGAGCTAAGCTTAGTGCTTATGGTATCCTGAGGAAAAGGAAAACCGCCCGGCGCAGAGCGCGCCGGACGGCGATAGAAGGGAGGGGTCAGATGGCGGAGGTCCGGGTACAGACCAGCCTCAGGTCGCCCTGGATGCAGACCGTGTGACCAGTCCAGCCCGCCGGGAGCGAGGCAACCAGAGCCGCGAAGACCTGGTGGTCCCGCGCGGTGGCCATGACCCGCTCGTAGCTGACCTCGATTCCTGTTCGCGCGAGATCGCGTACCAACCAGGGCAGGGTGCGGCGGAAGTTCCGCCACGCACGCCGGCTCAAGGCGGTGACGGGGTTCGCGTTAACTGGCAACTCCATGGTTCTCCGATCCAAGCGGTTTCGATTGAAGCACGGAGCACATATAATAGCACATTCTGCACAAAAATACTAGTACAGAATGTATGCGGGACCCCGCGCAGGCGTTAAGCGCTGGGGTTGGTCGGCTTGCCTCGGCCGAGGAACCGGTTGGCCGCGCCGATGAGCTTGCCGACGATTCCGGCGGTTTTGGCAGAAGTGGCCGGGGCCGCTTCGGTTGCGGCCGGTTGGGTCGCGGTTGGGGCCGTCGCGACCGAGGTCTCCGTCGGTGCGGCTGGGGGCTCGGGCGCGGCCACGGGAGCCTCAACGGGGGCCTCGGGGGCCGGCTCCGGGCTCGCTGCGGGGACTTCGGGGGCAGTCGCCGCCAGGGGCGCCGCTTCAGTGGGGGCCTCAACCGCCGCACCAGCCTCCTCTTTGGCCAGCTCGGCCTTTACCGCCTCAGCGACCACTCGGGCCGCCTCTGTCTCCGCGCTGGAGGACGTTTCAGCCGCGCCTGCCTCGGCTGCTGGTGCCGCTTTTGCACCCGGGGCCGCCCCTGTGTCGGGAGTCGTCTCGGGGCCGGCAGTTCCGGTGGTCGCGGCCGGCTCATCGCTCGCCGGGGCCTCATCGGCGTCCGGGGCCGTGGCCTCGCTTGTGGTTGGAGCGACGTCCGGCGCAACGTCCGGCGCAGCAGCCTCTGGGGCCGGTGTAGCCTCGTCTGAGGCCGGCTCGGCAGCCTCAGCGGGCTGGCTGTCGGCGGCTCCGGCTTGGCTGTCGGCGGGTTCAGGCACCGCGGTGGCGTCTGTCCCTGCGGCCGGGCTTGCTACCGCGGCTGTATCTGTCGTTTCTTCGGTTGGCTGAGTCGTGGCTTGCACCCCTGATGCGTCGGCAGCCCCCGCCGTCTCCTGAGCATTATCATCAATTGCCATCTGAAAATCCTTATGATTAACAACACTATATCAGGGAATAAGCAATAATGCTCGGCTCAAGCAGAAAAATCACCTCCCAGTCGCCACCATCCGTTAGAACAACCGCTAAACCTTTGCGCCCCAGATGCGGGTATATTCGTGGAGGAGGGAGAAATTTATGGCTTTAAATAAACCCGATATCAACCCGAACGACCTATTCGCGTTTCTCGAAGGCCACGACGATTACCCGGTAAGTGGCCAACACCTGGCCGACACCGCTCGCGCTGAGGGCGCCGAACCGGAGCTAGTGGAGTTCTTCGACGCCCTGCCCGGCACGTTGGCCAATGAGAGCGAGGTGGTTAAGCACGCGGTCGACCCTAACGAGTCTCCCATGGGAAGAACCCTCGACTTTAGCAACGGAACCGAGGAAACCAAGCCGCCCACCGATGTGACGCTGAACCTCGACGAGATTGTGGATGGCGGGGGACAATAACTTCTTGTGAGAAGTCACAACAATTATTGCGCTCTCGTAGTGTATTGTAATCTCGCACAATAAAGGAGGGTATCGCCATGACACCCGACGAACTAAGCAATACAGCCGACCAACTCGACTCTGAAGCCACGCGTTTGCGCCGCGACGCCGCCACGTTGCGCGACCAAGCCACCGATCTGCGAACCCAAGCCCAGGGCCTAGACGACGACGCGTCCGGGATCGACTCCCAAGCCGTCGCCGCCGAAAATCGGGCCGCCGACGCCCGGTCGAGCGCCGCGGCCGCCCAGGCCGACTTGGACAGGGCCGCGGACGCCGCCGACCGCGAATTATCCGACGCCCGCCGCCGCTAATGAATTGGGGCTCCTATGCCCGGAGTTGACAAACCGCCACCACACTTGGACAATTACCTCAAAGCATAAGAGGGACCCATGAACGCGGGGCTACGCCAATACATCGAAGACGCGCGCTCCAAAGGCCACCCGGACGACCGGATCAGGCGCGACCTCCTGGCGGCCGGCTGGGGCAGCGCCGCGGTCGACGACGGCTTGGCGAGCGATGGCGACCTCGCGGTACCGCCTCCGCCACCGGGCGCCGCCGCCGACAAACCCGCCGCCGGCCACCCCGACCACCTCGTCAAAGTCGTACCCTTCCGCAGCACCGCCGGCCTCGAGTACCTCATCATGTTCATCAGCCTGTGGGCGGTGGCTATGTCGCTGGCGGCGGTGCTGCACAGCTTGGTTGACGGGCTCCTAAATGCGAGTGGCTCCTTTTACGACACCATCGCCACATTTTCGCAGGCCGCCCTCCTGGTGAGCCTGCCGGTCTTCGCGTTCCTGTTTTTGCGCCTCAAGAAAACCGAGCTAGCCAAACCGGAAATTCGCCGGGACACCAACCGCAAAAACGCCGTGCAGCTGACGCTCCTCGTAACCTTTATAATCGGCCTCGGTAAAACCATTTTCTACATCTACAGCCTGCTCAACTCCGGCAACGGCCAAAATGGCTCAGTGCTCGGAAACCTCCTCCACACCATCATCACCGTGGGCATCTCTGGCGCTATCTTCGTGTATTACTGGGTTGACGACCACCGAAAGCTCCCATCATGAAGCGCTATTACCGGTTTGTCATTATATTGTTCGCGGTGGCAATTATGGCTGTCGGAAGCGATTATCTCGTTCGCCGTGGTCCGGCCCACGACGCCACGGCGGTAAAACGATTTGCGTAATCTCCAGTCGGCCGTCGACACCTATTT
>CAZGZY010000092.1:0-4889 GCA_964530365.1 uncultured Candidatus Saccharimonadales bacterium | reverse complement strand
CGTGGCCTACCGCCAGATGTCGCTCTTGTTGCGCCGGCCACCGGGCCGCGAGGCATACCCGGGCGACGTGTTCTACCTCCACTCCCGACTGCTGGAGCGCTCGGCCAAACTTTCCGACGAGCTGGGCGCCGGTTCGCTCACGGCCCTACCGATCATCGAGACGCAGGCCGGCGACATTTCCGCCTACATTCCGACCAACGTGATTTCCATTACCGACGGCCAGATCTTCATGGAGTCGAACCTGTTCTACCAGGGTATCCGCCCGGCCATTTCGGTTGGTCTGAGCGTGAGCCGCGTGGGTGGCAACGCCCAAACCAAGGCAACCAAAGCGGTGGCAGGGTCTCTGCGCGTCGAGTTGGCGCAGTTTCGCGAACTGGCCGCGTTCTCGCAATTTGCTTCGGATTTGGATGAAGACACCAAAAACCGCATCGACCGCGGGCGTCTGCTCACCGAAGTGCTGAAGCAAAAGCAATACAGCCCGTACAGCGTGGCCGAGCAAGTATGTATGCTCCTGGCTGCCACCAAGGGCGCTTTCGATGGCCTACCGAGCGACAAAGTGGCCGGCGCGGTGGCCGATTTGCTCACCCGCATGAAGCAGCACCACGCCAAACTCATGGAGACCCTAAACGAGGGCACCAAGCCGGGCGACGACGTGGTAGGCCAGGTGGTGGACGTAGCCAAAGAAGTTGCCAAATCGTTTAAGACGAAGGCGTAGCGCCCATGGCCTCACTGCAGATCATTAACCGCCGTATCCGCTCGGTCAAGAACACCCGGCAGATCACCAAGGCCATGCAGATGGTGGCGGCGAGCAAGCTGCGCCGGGCGCAACTGGCCGCTACCGCCCCGCAGGCCTACACCAAGGCGGCCCGGCAGTTGCTGGCCAACCTGGGCGCGCAGACGGTAGCCACCCACCACCCGCTGTTTGCGGTGCGAAAAATCCAGCGCGCGCTCACTATCGTGGTTGCCGGCGACCGCGGTATGGCCGGCGGGTACAATTCGAACGTCCTGCGGGCACTCGGCCGGCACATCAAGGAAGTACCGGCGGAGCATTCGGTGATTGCCATTGGCAAGCGGGCGGCCCTTTCGGTAGCCCGGGCCAAGGACGTCACCGGCATCGCTAGCTTCGACGCCGACGTCCGCGACACGGCCGGCATGGTGGCTTTGCCGGTGCTGCAGCAGGCGTCTGAGCTGTACGAAAATGGCGAGGTGGACGCTGTGCATGTCATTAGCACCGACTTTGTGTCGACTGTAACGCAGAAGGTGACAGTGCGGCAGCTGCTGCCGGTGGTCCCGCCGACCGATTCGGGCACGGTGGCCCAGAGCGAGATGGAGCCCGACCCCGAGGACCTCATCGATATCGCGGTGCGCCGGGTGCTCGAAGCCGAGGTGCTACAAGCGGTGCTTGAGGCTCGGGCCAGCGAAGAAGCCTGCCGGATGCTCGCCATGATGAACGCCTCGGATAACGCTTCAGACATCATTGGCGACCTGACCCTGGTTTATAACAACGCCCGCCAGTCGAAGATTACTCAGGAAATTTCTGAAATCTCGGCCGGCGCGGAAGCAATTGCGAAATCATAGGAGAAATTTATGAGTAATGAATCACAGCAACACGGCAGCATCATCCAGGTAGTGGGTGTGGTGGTGGACGCCGAATTTAAAACCGGCAAATTGCCCGCCATCTACGACGCGCTGGAGATCGCCCACGACGGCCGCAAACTGGTGCTCGAGGTAGCCCAACACTTGAGCGAGACCACGGTGCGCGCCATTGCGCTCAGCTCGACGGACGGCCTGGCTCGCGGCGTGGAAGTGCTAGCGACCGGCGCCCCGATTAGCGTGCCGGTAGGCGACGCCACCCTCGGCCGCATGTTCAACGTGATTGGCGAGCCGGTCGACGGCAAGCCGGCGCTGGAGAAGCCAACCCTCGCGCACATTCACCGCGAGCCCCCGAGCCTGGAAGAGCAATCCGGTAAGATTGAGCTCCTGGAGACGGGCATTAAGGTCATCGACCTGATCGCCCCGATCGCCAAGGGTGGTAAGGTGGGCCTCTTCGGAGGTGCCGGCGTAGGTAAAACTGTGCTCATCACCGGGCTCATCAACAACATCGCCAAATTTCACGCCGGCAACTCGGTGTTCGCCGGCGTCGGTGAGCGCACCCGGGAAGGCAACGACCTGTACCACGAAATGGCCGACTCGGGCGTGCTCGACAAGACCGCGCTGGTGTTTGGCCAGATGAACGAACCGCCGGGGGCCCGTCTGCGCGTGGCGCTTTCCGGCCTGGCTCTCGCCGAAGGCTTCCGCGACCAGGGCCGCGATGTGCTGCTCTTCATTGACAACATTTTCCGCTTTACTCAGGCCGGGTCTGAAGTGTCAGCCCTCCTCGGCCGCCTGCCCTCCGCCGTGGGTTACCAGCCCAACTTGCAGCAGGAAATGGGCGCCCTGCAGGAGCGTATTACCTCCACCAAGACGGGCTCCATCACCTCGATCCAAGCTGTGTTCGTCCCGGCCGACGACTTTACCGACCCGGCTCCGGCTACCACATTCTCTCACCTCGACTCCACGATTAATTTGAACCGCGCGCTCACTGAGCTGGGCTTGTACCCGGCAGTTGACCCGCTCGACTCCAGCTCCACGCTGCTTGACCCAGCCGTCATTGGCGAAGAGCACTACACGGTGGCCCGCGACGTGCAGCGCATTATGCAGCGCTACAAAGACCTCCAGGACATCATCGCGATCCTCGGTATGGACGAACTGTCGGACGAAGACAAGAAGACGGTGGACCGCGCGCGCCGTATCCAGCGCTTCCTCACTCAGCCGTTCCATGTGGCCGAAGTGTTCCTAAACGTCCCCGGCGCCTACGTGAAGCTGGAAGACACCATCCGCGGCTGCCGCGAAATTATGGACGGCAAGCACGACGACCTGCCGGAATCGGCCTTCTACATGAAGGGCGGCATCGAGCAAGTCACCAAGGACCACGCCGAGAAAGCCAAGGAAGATGCTAAGGAAAAGGCAGTTAAGTAATGCTGGTTGAACTGCTGACATTAAGTGGCGCGAAGTTCCAAGGCGAGGCCGACGAGGTCCAGCTCACCACGAGCAATGGCCAGATCGGCATCCTTCCCCACCACGAGCCCTTGGTGGCGCAGGTAATGCCGGGTGCGGTCACGATTAAAGCCGGCAAAAGCGCCCCGCAGGTCTTCGCGACCTACGGCGGCTTGCTTGAGGTCACCAAAGACTACGTGCGACTCCTAGCCGACGAAGCCGACCACGAGAGCGACTTGGTAGCCGAAGAAATCGAAGCGGCTCTGGCCGAAGCCAAGAAGCTCCGCGACGGTGCCAAAGACAAGGTCGAGCTAGCCAAAGCCCAGCAGATGATCGACCGCTCCGAGGTCCGCCTGGGCGTGGCCCGCATGCGCCGAACGCATCATCGGGACCGACCGCAGGGTTAATCTTTGAAAAAAAGACTGGAGATCTCCAGTCTTTTTTATTGGACAAATACTTTATGTTTTACGCACTTAGAAACTTGAGATAATGCCAGGTGATCGCAGAGAGCTGATATACTGGCAAAGTGAATTCAATCGTTATTTTTTGTGCGAAATACCTCATAACAGTAATGGGTCTGCTAGCGATCGCCTACTGGCTGACGTTACCTAAAAAGCAAAAACTACAGCTCCTTATTTATGGGCTCATCACTGCTGTAGTTGCCCTTATTCTGGCGAAAATTGGCGCTGCTTTATTCTATGACCCCCGTCCTTTTATTGCCGAGCACGCGGCCCCACTGTTTGCACACGGCGACGACAATGGCTTCCCGTCAGACCACACCCTCTTGAGTTCTGTGATCGCGGTGGCGGTATATCTGGTGTCGAAGAAGTGGGGCGTAACACTGTTTTTGCTGGCGCTTATCGTGGGCGCCTCTAGGGTTATTGCCCACGTGCATCACCCGATTGATATTGTTGGTGGTGTCATTTTTGCCATGCTTGGCGGACTTGTCGCATATTATGTTTCGCCTAGAATTATTGCGCGCATTTTAAAGTAGATTTATGGGCATATTATCAACCGCATTGCTGATCCTAATGCTTGTTATACTTCTGGACTCGCTGGTTCGAGCGATTTTGTTGCTACAATTAGGTAGAAGTATAAACGCGAAAGGTGACTACCGTACGCGCGATCACGAGTTTGGGAAGGCGGGCAATAAGCACTTTGTGATTAATTTACTTGGCGCGTCGTCCATATATGGTGAAGGCTCAATCGTCGGAGTACCCTTCGCAGATTCCCTGGTCCAGGAGCTTGTTATGCGCGGCCACAAAGTCACCACGCATAACTTAGCAGTTTCGGGTCATAAAGTGAGTAACGTCACCAACATGCAAGTCCCGCGCATGAAGCCAAGCGACCTGGTGCTCGTCTATGCCGGCACGAAAGACTGTCTGACGCTAGCCCCAGCCCGACGATACCTCGCCGATTTGCGTAAGCTCCTCAAGGCACTGCACGGTCAAACTGTTATCTGGATTACCATTGGCGACCCGCGGTTATTGTGGTTGTTTCCAGTTTGGCTACGGTGGCTGTTTTATTTCCGCGCCAAGCTGTTTACACGATTGCTCATACAAGAGCTCGCCGAGCACCCAATGGAACGATGGCGTGTTCTCGATTTCTTTAGTGCAGGCATGACAGAGGCTAGGCGTCGTAATCTAACGGTGCGGCAGATTGTGGCAGATGGCATCCATTTGAGCGATGATGGGCAGCAGCTTATTGGGGAGATGGTTAGCAAGGAAGCGCAGTCGCTGGTTTGATTTTTGAGAGCCCGAAGTGTAATACACCCAAGTAGCGCCCCACGAGGACCTATTTGCAGCGGGTGATACACCGGTTGTTTGCAGCGTATTCTTTGGTGTGATTGAGGT
>CAZGZY010000091.1:3797-4994 GCA_964530365.1 uncultured Candidatus Saccharimonadales bacterium | reverse complement strand
GGGCGTTCCAGGTGGAGTGCTTGGTGGGGGTGGCCAGGCGGGTGAGGGCGATGAGGGCCTCGCGGGCGTCGGCCTGGACGGCGACGTCCGGAGTGATGATTTTACCAAGCTCGGCGGCGTCGATGTCGATGTGGGCGATGAAGGCGCCTCCCGCAAACTCGCCGGGGTTGCCGACGATGCGGTCGTCGAAGCGGGAGCCGACATTGAGGAGGAAGTCGGATTCGAGAATGGCTTTATTGGCATAGGCGGTGCCGTGCATGCCGAGCATGCCGAGAGCGAGCGGGTGGTCTTCGGGAAGGGCGCCTTTGGCGAGGAGGGTAGTGGTGACGGGGGTGTTCATGGTGACGGCGAGCGCCTGGAGCTGGGCCTGGGCGCCGGCGATGAGGACGCCGTGGCCGGCGAGGATGACGGGGCGTTTGGCGGTGGCCCAATGGTCCATGATTTGTTTGATTTTAGCGTGATTCAGGGCTGGGAGGGGGTGGTAGGCGGGGAGGTCCATCTCTGGAGTGAGAGTGCCGGTGAAGGGGGCCGAACTGACGTCTTTGGGGACGTCGATGAGGACGGGGCCGGGGCGGCCGGTGGTGGCGATGTGGAAGGCTTCTTTGACGATCCGTGGGAGGTCGGCGACGTCTTTGACGAGGTAGTTGTGTTTGACGACGGGCATGGTGATGTCGAAGGTGTCGGCTTCTTGGAAGGCGTCGAGTCCGAGCATGGGCGTGATTTGTTGGCCGGAAATGACGATGAGGGGAACGGAGTCCATGTGGGCGGTCATGAGGCCGGTGACGACGTTGCCGGCGCCGGGGCCGGAGGTGACGAGGATGACGCCGGGGCGGCCGGAGGCGCGGGCGTAACCGTCGGCAATGTGGGCAGCGCCTTGCTCGTGGCGGGTGAGGATGAATTTGATCTTGGTGCCGGAGGTGATGAGGGCATCGAAAATGGGCAGGACGGCGCCGCCGGAGTAGCCGAAGATGTATTCAACTCCTTGCCTCTCGAGGGATTTGATGAGGGCTGTGGCGCCGTCCATGATGATGTTTCTCCGTGGTTAATAAGAAAAAGCCCCGCTGTGCGCGGGGCTTTGGTGTCTTTTTGCAGTAAGAACTAGAGCCGCGCGCGGTGCGAGGGGATTACCAGCTCAATTACTACAATTTGCTTGATCATGGACTGACGTTACCCTATGTAAGGTGGGGTGTCAAATAT
>CAZGZY010000091.1:0-3697 GCA_964530365.1 uncultured Candidatus Saccharimonadales bacterium | reverse complement strand
GGTGTGTTTGAGACGTTTGGTTTCTTCCTGGAGGCGAATGACGCCATACTCGGCGATGCCGTAGTGCATGCGCGGCTTGCCGGATTTTCCGGCGGGTTTTTCGCCGAGGGTATCGATGAGGCCTTCGTCGTGCATCTTTTGGAGGAGGGGATAGAGCTTGCTGGCGGGAATAACGACGCTTCCTAGGGAATTGTTTTGAGCCGTAGCTTTTAAGGGGTAGGCGTGGGAGTCCGATATTGCTAGAGCGAGCAAAATATAATATTGGGCTGGGGGCAATGGCTTGGGGAGATGAGAGTAGGGATACATTGGGTGTGTAATATTACTCCCTAATCGGTCTATATACCAAATGGGGAGTAATTTTATGGTACGAGAAAACCGCGCGGTGGCGCGGTTTTTGAGGAATTATGGCGGAGATGCCGGTGGGAAGGGCGAACCCCTCACACCGGTGCATCAGCTCCTAGCGGGTAAAGTGGTGGACACGGAAGTGTTCGACGCCGGGTTGGCCTTCGACCTCGGTGCCGTCGACGGCCATGGCTTCGGCGCGAGCGCCGGCTTGGCTGGCGTGGGCGTCGACGGCTCGGTATTTGATGTCGAGCAGCTCGGGCGGGATGGGGAACGAGTAATTCGTGCGGCCATCGGCGCTCATCATCATCAGGTAGGTGACCCTATGCTGCTCGAAGCCTTTGGCGAGGAGCTCGGGAAAGGCGTGGTCGTTGCGGGCGTCGAAGGAGACGGCGCGCATGGTGGCTTCGCCGGCCGCCAAGTGGTCGGGGTGACTCACGATGCCAAGCGTGGGGTCGTCGATGAACCCGGGGTCCCAGCCGATGACGAGGTCGGGTTTGAGCTCGCGGATGAGCTGAACGATGACTTGGCGGACGGCGGGGGTGTTTTCAAGCTGGCTGTCGGCAAAACCGCCGAAGAAGACTTTCTTCACACCGAGAATGTCGGCGGCTTCGTGTTGCTCGGCCTCACGGCGGGCGACGAGCGTTCTTGAAACCGGCATGGCTTCGGAGGTGCCGGCGGCGCCATCGGTGAGGATGAGGAAGTAGACTTCGGCGCCAGCTTTTGCGAACCGGGCGATTTGCGCGCCGGCCCAAGCTTCGAGGTCGTCACCGTGAGCGCCAACGCACAGGACGATTGACGGCTTGAGGATAGGTTGGGTCACGGTGGTCATAGCTTCAGTCTACCAGGTTAAGTAGCTAGATTGTCTAGAGCGTTTGTGATGTCCTGGATGAGATCAGTTTCGTTTTCGATGCCTACGGAGATGCGAAACAGGCCATCGGACAGGCCGATTTTTTCGCGCTCGGCCTTGGGAATTGAGGCGTGGGTCATGGAGGCGGGGTGGTCGATGAGGGACTCGACGCCGCCCAAGCTTTCGGCCAGGGGGAAGTATTTGAGGGCAGATAAAAAGGATCGAGGATTGTAGGTTTCATCGAGTTCAATTGAAATCATTGCGCCCGGGGCGGACATTTGCTTGGCGACGGTTTCTCCTTGCTCGCCTTTGAAGAATCCTGGGTAATAGACCTTTTTGACCTTAGGGTGGTGATGTAGTAAATTTGCTACTTGTTTGGCATTTTCGACATGGCGTTGCATGCGAAGTTCCAGTGTACGCAGGCCCCGCAGGGTGAGCCAGCTGTCGAAGGGGGAAAGTGTTGCACCGATAGCGTTTTGTAAGAATTTGAGCTTGGTGTATAGCTGCTTGTTGCTGGTGGTTAATATTCCGGCAATTACATCGCTGTGGCCATTGAGGTACTTGGATGCTGAATAGGCGACAATGTCGGCTCCTAGCAAGGCTGGTTGTTGCAATACTGGGGTAGCAAAAGTGTTGTCGACCACCAACCAAGCTCCGTATTTCCTGGAAAGGGTTGCGAGTCGTGCAATGTCGGTGACTTTGAGCAGGGGATTGGTGGGAGTTTCTACCCAAATAATTTTAATGCCACCCTTTTGCAGGATTTGTTCGGTGGCTGCGTAATCTGTGAGGTCGACGATGTTATAGCGGATACCCTGAGCGCCGGCGGCTCGAACGATGAACCGATAGGTGCCGCCGTAAGCGTCAGATGAAAACAAGATGGCTTCATCTGGACCGAGGAGGGCTACGACGTTAGCCAAGGCGGCCGAACCTGAGCTGTAAGCTAGCCCAAAATCATTGTGATCAAGGTCGGCCACGACTTGTTCTAGTAATATTCGGGTAGGGTTGGCCGTGCGCGAATAATCATAATGTTCATAATCGTTATTAAATTTGAAGGCATTCTTTGCTTTCCAGTCTTCTAAGGGAATTGAGCCGTCGTAGCTGCCCCCGTTGTTGCCGAAGCGAAAGGTGGTGCTGAGGTGGATTGGCGGCATGATGGCGCCGTCATCGGCGTTGGGGGCGTAGCCGCTATGGACGACGGTTGTTGAGATGCCGGGCTGGTTGTTAGATGGGGTTTTCATTGTGTTCTCCTGCTAGTTTGCTTGGTAATAATTTTTTGATAGATAGGCGCGACCAGAATCGCTGAGGATGGCGACGACTACGGAGTGCTTATCGAGTTGTGGGCGGTAAGCATTGACGGCGTACGCGACGGCGCCGCTGCTGGGGCCGACGAGGAGGCCGTATTTGGACGCGAGGGTGGGGAGGAAGCCGATGCCTTGTTCATCGGAGACGCCGATGAATTCGTCGATGACGGATTCATTGAGGCAAGGGGTGTCGAAGTCGAGGCCAATACCTTCCATTTTGTAGGATTGGGGTTGGCCGTGGGTGGCATGGAACGAGGTGGCGGCGTCGACGGCGATGACTTTGATCTTGGGATTGTGTTTTTTGAGGTAGCGACCGGTGCCGCTGATTTGTCCGCCAGTGCCAGCGGCGGCAATGTAGTGAGTGATTCGGCCTTCGGTTTGCTTCCATATTTCCGGGCCGAGCGTTTCGTAATAGGCCTGTGGATTGGCGAGGTTGAAGTATTGGTTGGGCATGAAGGAGTTGGGAGTGGTGCGCTGGAGGGTGACGGCTTGGTTGTGGTAGTTGCGCGGGTCGTCGTGAGTGTCGGTGGCGGGGCAGACGACGAGCTTGGCACCATAGGCTTGGAGGGCGCGTTTTTTCTCTTCGCTGACTTTCTCTGAGACGGTGATGATGACGCGGTAACCTTTGATGGCGCCGATCATGGCAATAGCTATACCTTGGTTGCCGGAAGAAGCTTCAATGATGGTGCCGCCGGGCTTTAGCTGGCCACTTTGCTCGGCCTGTTCAATCATGTAGCGGGCGGTGCGGTCTTTGATGCTGCCGCCGGGATTGAGGTATTCGAGCTTAACGAGAATTTCGGCGGGTGTATCGAGGGGGAGGGTGACGAGTGGGGTGTTGCCAATGGCATCAAGCAGGCTGCGGGGTTTGGTTGGGGTCTGCACATGTACTCCTGGTTTGTAGCTGGTGGTTATATAAAAAATAGCCTGGGTGAGGCTATTTTTGAGCTACAATCAAGACAGACTCACCTAGGTACAGGAGGTGGGACGACAGGTGGAGATGGTGGTAGGGTGTTTCATTAGGCTAAGTATAGCCGATGTTCACGGGCTTGCAAGACCGTAAGTTGTATTTTTGGAGGGCGGTGTCCTATACTAGTTTGCAGATGGGTTACACAAGCAAAAACTGGCGCTCGTTTTATAGGTTAGTACCAACCCGAGCGGGAGATTTGCTCATATCTAAATTTAGTTAAATAGACTGGCGTAAGCC
>CAZGZY010000090.1:0-4998 GCA_964530365.1 uncultured Candidatus Saccharimonadales bacterium | reverse complement strand
GTTCGCATCGGCCTCCTTGAGTGGCACGATGGTCTCCTCTTCGACGGCCGCATACCGTGCGTCGCTATCGACGCGCAACTTGAGCCCCGTGGCCGGCACGCGGAAGGGACCGAAGTAGTAGTGGCCGTTGCGGGCGTCACCCCGCACACTAGCGGGCACGTTGGCGCCGACAGCCTTGCTTCCGGCGCCGGGCACCTGTGTGACGAGGCCCTGCGCCTCGCCGTTGACATAAATCGTTGTCCGCGTCCGCGCCACCTCGCCGGCCGTGTTGAACAGATCGACATACGCGGCTGTGTCGCCGCCGGCGGTGATGATGCAGCGCACCGACGTACTCACGGTGTCACCGTCCGCGGAGCTGCCGCCTCCACCGGTGCCGCCCCCTACAGACGAGGTACACGCCGCCAGCAGGCTGGCCGCGGCCAACCCCGCGGCGACCATCGCCGCGGCTCGAGCTATGCGACCTACTCGCATGGACCCTCCCGAACATCTTGGTGGTGCACCCAACTTGGGCCGGGACGATAATACCATGAGCATTGTAAAATGTTTATAGAGCAGATTAACAAACTTAACAGACGATCAACCGGCTGTATGTGCTAGCATAAATAGCAGAAGCAATTGTTGAGGGGAGTGTTTAGTAGTGGCCGACGCAGTAGCCGCAGGTCCGGTTGACCTGTCTCAGACCAAATTTGTACATCTGCATAACCACAGCCATTATTCGCTGCTCGACGGGCTGCAAAAGGTTCCCGGCATGCTCGACCGTATCCAGGAGCTGGGCATGAACGCCGTGGCCATCACCGACCACGGCACACTCTCGGCTGCTGTGGAGTTCTACAAAGAGGCCAAAAAGCGCGGTATTAAGCCAATTATCGGCGTCGAAACCTATGTTGCGCCGCGCGGCCACCTCGACAAAGCCGGCCGCCAGGACATGAACCCCTACCACCTCATATTGCTGGCCGCCACCACCGCCGGCTACCACAACCTGATGAAGCTCGTCACCATCGCGCAGCTCGACGGCTTCTACGGCAAACCGCGCCTCGACCGCGCGCTGCTGGAGCAATACCACGAAGGCCTCATTGCGCTGTCAGCCTGCGCGGGCGGCGAGGTAGCCTCCAACATCACCGACGGCAACCTGGCCGAGGCCGAATCGGCGGCGCGCTGGTATGACCAAACCTTTGGTCGCGGCAACTATTTCCTGGAACTCCAGGCGCACGAGCACCAGTGGGACACGCAAAAAACCATTAACGATGCCAAAATTGAGCTGTCCAAAAAGACCGGCATCCCGCTGGTGGTCACCGCCGACTCGCACTACTCCCGCCACGCCAATCGCGACGCCCACGAAACGCTGCTGTGCGTCCAAACCGGCAAGACCTTAGACGACGCCAGCCGCATGACCATGAGCATGGACCTGTACTTGACCTCGGCCGAGGAAATCATCGAGCGCTTTGCCCGCGCGCCCGAAGCCTACGAGAACACCGTCAAAATTGCCGAGCGGTGCAACGTGGAGCTCGATCTCGGCGGCATCCTCATTCCCACCTTCCCGGTGCCCGAACCCGACATGACCGAGCGCGATTACCTGCACAAACTCTGCTGGCAGGGGTTGGCCTGGCGCTACGGCGGCATTCCCAAGGAAGACATCGTGCACATCACCGAGGCCAAAGCCCGCCAGCTGGCCCCGGCCAAGATGGTTGAGCGGCTGGAGTACGAGCTGGGCATCATTGGCAAAATGGGCTATGACGGCTACTTTCTCATTACCGCCGATTTCATCAACTGGGGCAAAAACCAGGGCATTATTTTTGGCCCGGGGCGGGGGAGTGCGGCCGGCTCCATTGTGGCCTACGTGATGAACATTACCGACCTCGAGCCCATGCAATACGACCTGCTGTTCGAACGGTTCCTCAACCCCGACCGCGTCTCCATGCCCGATATCGACATCGACATCCAAGACACCCGCCGCGGCGAGGTCATCGAATACGTGACTGCCAAATACGGCCAGGAGCGGGTGGCGCAGATCATCACCTTTGGCACCATGGCCGCCCGCAACTCCGTGCGCGACACCGGCCGCGTGCTGGGCTACAGCTACGACGAAGTCGACCGCCTGGCCAAGCTCGTGCCGCAGCCGGTGCAGGGCCGCCACATCCCGCTCGGTGTCTCCACGGGGCTGGTGGAGGGCCACGGCGGTGACGAGCAGCACGCCGACCCCGAGCTGGCCCGCGAATACCAAACCAACCCCCGCGCCAAACGCCTCATTGACCTGGCCATGGAGCTCGAGGGCACTATCCGCAGTAACGGCGTCCACGCGGCCGGCGTGGTGATCGCCCCCGAGGCCATCGTCAACTACGTGCCACTCCAGCGCGCCCAAAAAGGCGGCATTGCCACGCAGTACTCCATGGGCCACATCGAGGAGCTCGGGCTGCTCAAGATGGACTTTTTGGGCCTGAGTAACCTCACCATCATCAACAACGCCCTGCGCATCATCAAAAAAGTCTACGGCCACAGTATCGACCTTGGTACTCTCCCGCTCGACGACCCCAAAACCTTCGAGCTGCTCGCCCGCGGCGACACCACCGGCGTGTTCCAGTTTGAATCCGCCGGCATGAAGCGCTACCTGCGCGAGCTAAAGCCTACCGTCTTCGACGACCTCATCGCTATGGGTGCGCTCTATCGCCCAGGCCCGATGCAGTTCATCGACAACTTCATCGACCGCAAACACGGCCGCGCCGACATCACCTACTTCCACCCCAAAATGGAAAACGCCCTCAACATGACCTACGGCGTGCTCGTCTACCAAGAGCAAGTCATGCAAATCGCCAAGGAGCTGGCCGGCTTCACCGGCGGCCAGGCCGACACGCTGCGCAAAGGCGTGGCCAAGAAAAAACCCGAAGTGCTAGCCAAAATGAAGAAAGATTTCATCGACGGCGCCATCAAGACCTCCGCGGCCGACCGCGGGAAAATGGAAGAATTTTGGACCCAGCTCGAAGCCTTCGCCGCCTACTGCTTCCCCAAAGCCCACGCCGCCTGCTACGCCCTCACCTCCTACCAAACCGCCTACCTCAAGGCCAACTACCCGGCCGCCTTCATGGCCTCGCTGCTCACCTCCGATTTCGGCAATATCGACCGCATCGCCATCGAAGTGGCCGAATGCCAGCGCATGGGCATCAAGGTGCTGCCGCCGGATGTGAACGAATCGTTCTCGGAGTTTGCCGTCGTTAAAGATACCGGCAACATCCGGTTTGGACTGTCGGCCATCAAAAACGTCGGCACCGGCGCTATTGCTGCCGTGCTGGCGGCCCGCGCCGAAGGCGGCCCATTTACCGGCATCGAGGATTTCGCCAAGCGCGTGAACGCCCGCGAGTGCAACAAAAAAGCCTGGGAATCATTCGCCAAAACCGGCGCCTTTGACTCGCTCATTGGCATGGATAACCGCGGGCAACTCCTGCATAACCTGGAGGTCATTACCTCTTACGCCTCCAAATCCCAAAAAAACGCGCTGTCCGGGCAAATCGACATCTTTGGCTCGCTTGGGGCCGAAGAGACCGCCCCAGCCCTGCGCCTCGACTCGCCGCCCCAGCCCACCTCCACCCGCGAGCAGTTGTCGTGGGAAAAAGACCTCCTCGGGCTCTATTTGTCCCACCACCCGCTCGACGACTACGGCGCGTACCTCACCGACAGTTGCCAGCCGCTGGCCGCCATTACCCCCGAAGCCGACGGCAAATTGGTGCGGGTGGGCGGCCTCATCACCACGGTGCGCAAAATTACTACCAAAAACGGCGCCACCATGGCGTTTGTGGGCCTGGAAGACAAAACCGGCCTCACCGAGCTCATCGTGTTCCCCAAAGCCTATGAAAAAACGCCGGAAGTCTTCGAGCCCGACGGCATCATTGTGGTCACCGGCAAGATCTCTGCTCGGGACAAAGAGGGCCGGCTCACCAGCGAGCCCAAGATTATGGTGGAATCGGCCAAAATCGTCGATTACGACACCGCCCGCGCCTACAAGCCGCAAACCGGCGCCCGCCCCCCGGCCATGGCCACCGCCCCCGTGCCGGCCTGGCAAGCCAAACGCGACGCCGAGAAGGCCACCGCCGCCAAGGCCGCTGCCCCAAAGCCGGCCCCGACGGCCTCGGTTGCCCAAGCCGCCGCCCCGGCTCCCGCCCTGGCTACCGCCACGCCTTCCGCCTCGATCACCCTCAAGCTCGCCAACCTATCCGACCAGCAACTACTCCACGACATCAAGCAAGTCCTAAGCGCCCACGCCGGCGACACCGAAACCTACATCATCGTTGGCGAAACTTCTCCCAAAAAAATCCGCCTCCCGTTTAAGGTGGCGGCGACGGCCGATCTCATGGCCGCCCTCGGCGCCGTAGTGGGCGAGGGGCAGGTGACGCACAGTGAATAGAACCCACGACATTTACAAAGCCAGCGGAATCATCTTGCACGACCGCAAAGTGCTCGTCGGCCGCACTAAGGGTAAGGAATTCTTCATTCACCCCGGCGGCAAGCTGGAGCCAGGCGAAACCGCCAAACAAGCGCTCGTGCGGGAGCTCAAAGAGGAGTTTCAGATTGACGTCGATCAGGCTGACCTGGAGCCATTTGATAAAAACTCCGCCCCCGCCGCCAACAGCCCCGAGGTGGACGTGCATATGGAGGTCTTTATCGTGAAGCGCTGGCAGGGCGAAATTACGCCCGACAGCGAAATCGCGGAGGTCCGTTGGCTCACCTCAGACGTGCCAAAAGACATCAAAATTGGTTCCATTATGGAACACGAGACAATACCAAAACTAAAGGCCGGGGATCTCATCGACTAACCGCGCGGAGAGCCCCGGTACTTGCCTCTTGATCCCCCCGCTCAGATATGCTAAAGTACCCAAGTTATGGAAGCTATCGCCCAACTCGAACGCAATTACCGCAAGCCTGCGCTGCCCCAAGTGCAGACTGGTGACACCGTGCGTGTCCACCAGCTCATCAAGGAAGGCGCCAAGCAGCGCATCCAGGTGTTTGAAG
>CAZGZY010000089.1:0-5020 GCA_964530365.1 uncultured Candidatus Saccharimonadales bacterium | reverse complement strand
CAATGAACACTTCGCCAGCGATGATGAGTAAGGGATATGATTGGAAGAATACGATGGTGCTCTTTACATCGATGTAGCTGCCGAGCTTGGGACCACCGCCGAGCAATAGCGCGTAGGCTAGGATGCTAGCGATGAGGGCGGCAATGATGCCGTAGAGGGCGGCTTCGAAGAGGAAGGGCCCACGGATAAACCATTTGGTGGCGCCGACGAGCTTCATGATCTCGATCTCGTCGCGGCGGGTGAAGATGGCCATGCGGATGGTGTTGAAAATGATGAGCGTGGAGATTACCACAAACAAGCTGCTGGCGATCAGGCCGGCGCTGCGGAAGAAGTTGGAGAAACGGACGATTTTGTCGATGGTGGCCTTGCGGTCGCCGGAGTAGTTGGGGGGTGAGGTGGGGTCGAGTAGCACCTTGTTTTCGGGGTGGTTCACGACCGCGGCGATGTCATCGAGCTTTTTGGGATCTTTGGCTTTGATCTGGAAGGAGGCCGGTAACGGATTGTCGGTCTCGGAGATGGCTTGGAGGAGCTTTTGGTCGCCGGCATTTTGTTTGCGGTAGTCGGCTAGGGCGTCGGTTTTGGACTTGTAGGTCACAGACGCGACGTTGCTGGAGGCCAGGAGCCGGTTTTTGAGCTCCTTGGTTTGGTCGGGGGTGGTGGAGTCGGCCAGGTAAATGGAGACGTCGATTTTGTCGGTGACGCCCTTGATGGTGGAGGTGAGGGCCGAGTTGGAGATAAACGAGATCACCACGATGGTGAGGGTGACGGTCATAACGGCGGTGGCGGCGGTGGACAGCCACATATTGCGCAGGAAATTGCGCGAGCCGGCGTGGAGGATGCGCCAAAGTTGCAACATTATTTGCCTCCCTCCAGGGTGTAGCGGCCTTGCTCTTCGTCTTTGATGATCTTGCCTTTATTGATGGTGATTACCCGGCGTTTAAGCGCGTTCACAATTTCTTTGTTGTGGGTGGTGAGCAGCACGGTGGTGCCGAAGCGGTTGATTTTGAGCAGGAGCTCGATGATTTCCCAGGCGTTTTTGGGGTCGAGGTTGCCGGTGGGCTCGTCGGCGATGAGGATTTTGGGCTGGCGGATGAGCGCGCGGGCGATGGCCACGCGCTGGCGTTCGCCACCGGATAGTTCGTGGGGGTAGCTTTGCTCTTTGGACGAGAGGCCCACGAGGGTGAGCATCTTGGGCACGGCGCGCTTGATTTCGCGGCGCGGCGCACCGGAAACTTCCAGCGCGAAGGCCACGTTTTCCCCTACCCGCCGACCGGGCAGTAGTTTGAAATCCTGAAACACGATGCCAATGCGGCGGCGGACCAGCGGGATGTCGCGGGGGCGGATGGTATCGTAATCGAGCCCGCCGACGATAATTTTGCCCGAAGTGTGGACTTCTTCGCGGGTGAGCAGCTTAATGAGGGTCGATTTGCCGGCCCCGCTGGAGCCCACGATGGTAACGAATTCCTTGGGTTGGATATGGAGATTGAGACCACTCAGAGCGATTGATTGGTTTGGGTAGACTTTGGTGACGCGGTCCAAGAGAATCATTTGTAGCTAGTTTAGCACAAAGCGGCCTGCGGGGTGGGCGCGGCTGGCGGGCAAAATGCTCAAAGCCGGCCCGTGGCACCCCCGTGCGGGGGTGCTCGGTGCCGGCTGTTTCAGCGAATGGCGGGGCCGGGAAGGGTGGTGATGTGGAAGCCACCCACGCAGCCCCTGGTGGTCGTGTCGATGCGGTCGTGTTCCTCGTCGAGGTCCATGAACGTGCGGCGCCGCAAGGGCGGCGTGTCGTCGATGCCGAGCTCCCACGGGGCCGGGTAGCGGTGGGCGTCCCGTCCCTCGTTACGTTCGCAGACGCGCTTGATGGCGTCGAGGTCGCCCCGGAAGGCGGCCGCGTCATCCTCGAGCTCCGCGATCTCGGCCGCGGTGAACAAGACCTCGTCGGGCTCCAGCAGGTTGGGGTCGGTGACCCCGGCTTCCTGGAGCAACTCGTCGGCCTTGGCGATGAGGTCGTCGAAGGCGACGGCGAGGTGCGACTCCGCCAGGGCGGTGCCGCGGCGGTTGCGGGCGGAGCGTGCGTCGAGGTCGTGGTAGCGGGTGGTACCTCGGGTACCGTGGATCTGCCCGTCACCGCGGAGTTTCGACATGCAGTTCTCCTAATCGTAGGTTCGCTGAAAATGGTGCTGCTAGCGAGACGTGCGCGCAGGGCTACACGCTCGATAGTGTGCAGTATTATACGTTAGTTCTTGCGTTTTGTCAACCCTCGCCCACTTAGTTGCGAAGGCTCTCAAAGCATCCCTGAGGCGTCCACCTAAGACTCAGAGCTGAAATAGGGTTTTGACTCCCGTTCGCGAGTTTGAGCCCATAGCAAATTTTTGGCACAAACTGCCAAAAATTGCCGAACGCTAACTCAATGCTAAGCTACCGGGTTGTTGGTCGTGATGTTTTGGGTGATGAGCTTTCGCATATCCGTGAGGGTAATGCGCCGGCCTTCACAACAGACGTAGAAGATGGCTTTGAGGCGAGGCGCGAGATCGTGGATGGCGAGGTAGCCGTTTAAGGGAAGGCTGGTGTAAGAGGGCCGGTGCGAGTCGCTCGGCGGGATGAAATGGGCTCCGTGTAGCGTCAGGTGCGGGTTGAGCTGGTGCATCATGGCGGCCATACCGGCCATGACGGCGCGGGCGTAGACCCGCCGGCTTCTGGCGCCGACGTCGGAGTGGGTGGTGCCGTGCCATTGGATGAGTTTAGCGGGGTGGCCGTAGCCTGGCAGGTTTTCGGTGGCTGCCCGCGGGTCGAATCGCATGGCTGCGGACGGGTCTCCGAAATGCCAGAGCCATTTGTTCTGGTCGGCCTCGGGAAGCCTGAAATAATCTTGGTCCGACCAGGTTTCGTCGGATTCGAGCTCAACCAGATAGCCGCCAAGCCAAGCTTGGTAATACGGGCTCTCGGGGATAAACCGGCTGGACAGGCCGTGCTCGATAGCGCCCAGAGTGAAGTAATTGAGGCCTCGGGCGGCCAGGCCGGCGGCATGCCAGGTTTTGGTCATGTCGGCTAGCATAAAACCATCGATCCAGCCGGCCGGATGACCAGTGAGCTCGAATTTATAGCCTAACTCGGACTGTAGTCGTAACTCGCGGGTAAGGATGGAGCGGGTTATGGGCGGGGCGATGGAGTCAAGGAATGCCATTTATTCGCCGGACTGTCCAATCTGGCGGCTGAGGTAGGCCTCAATGAAGAGCTCCAGGTCGCCGTCGAGCACACTTTGGGCGTCGTTTGTCTCGGCGCCGGTACGCACGTCTTTGACCTTGGTGTAGGGGTGGAGGACGTAATTGCGAATTTGACTCCCCCATTCGGCCGACTTGTCGCTGGCGCGCAGATCGGTGAGCTCGGCTTTATTTTGGGCTTCCATGAGCGTGGTGAGGCGGCTTTTGAGGATGCCCATGGCCTTTTCTTTGTTTTGCAATTGGGAGCGCTCGTTTTGGATGGCTACCACGAGCCCGCTTGGTAAGTGCGTAATGCGCACGGCGGAGTCGGTGGTGTTAACGGATTGACCACCGTGACCGCCTGAGCGGTAGACGTCGATGCGCAGGTCGGCGGGGTCAATGTCGAGCTCAGTTTGTTGGCCGAGTTGCGGCAGGACTTCTACGAGCGCGAACGAGGTTTGGCGCAGGTTGTCGGAATTGAAGGGGCTCAGGCGCACTAGGCGGTGCACTCCCCCCTCGCCCTTGAGCTTGCCGTAGGCGTAAGGGCCGTTAATCTCGAGCGTGACGCTTTTGATGCCGGCTTCTTCGCCCGGCGAGGTGGAGTCGATGTCGGCGGTGAAACCTTCGCGCTCGGCCCAGCGCAGGTACATGCGCTGGAGCATTTGTGCCCAATCTTGGGCGTCGGTGCCGCCGGTGCCGGCATGGATCTCCAGGATGGCCGACGCGCGGTCGTGCGGGCCGGACAGCTTGAGCTCGAACTCGCGGGCCGTAAAGTCGGTTTCCAACCGGTTATAAGTGTTCGTGGCCGATTCGACGTAGCCGGGTTCGGCGCCGAATTCTCGGAGCGCTTCAAGCTCGTCGGTGACCTCGCGCTCGAGCTGGCGCCAGGAATCGATATGCTTCACGAGCCCGGCTAGCTGCTGCGATTGTTCGGCGGCGGTCATGGGGTTGTCCCAGAAATGGGGGTCGAGGGTGAGATTGGTGAGCTTCTCGGCCGCGGTCTCGTCACGCTCGATGTCGAGTTGTTTTATGGCTTTATCGATGGCGCCGGCGAGGGTCTCGAGTTTTTTTAAGAGATCTTGCATGGGAGTATTATACCCTGCTCGTTGGGTAATTGTGGTGGAGGTGCTATATCCGAAATATTAGTAATTTGGCTTGATGCTCGGCGTCGGTCTATAGCTTGTTTGATAGCGTAGTAGCGTGTTCTCGTGTGCATGCCCCTAGGGTTGAGCTGCAGGAGGTTCAATGACGGGGAGCTTAAAAGGGTTCTTGCCAAATGGGAAGCCTGGGGGGAGCGTTGGCGGCGTGTTTGGGTCGGCTGGCGTATCGGGGGTTTGAGGCTTCGGCTGGCTGGTGTTGCACTGTTTGGTGGGTAGGCCGTCAGTCATGAAAACTTCATTGCTGGCGATGTCCCAGGGATTGGCTAGGCCGCCGTCGCTGGCGCAGACCTTGGCGACGGTGATGCCGCTTGGGACCGTAAAGCCAACTACGGGCTGGTCGGCTAGAGCGCCGGCCATGAAATCGTGCCAAATCGGCGCCGCGCCGGTGATGCCGTCGACGTTTTGCATGGCAGTGTGGTCGTTGTTGCCAACCCACACGGCGGTGGCGAGCTGCGGCGTGTAGCCGACGGTCCAGTTGTCGCGGAAGTCGTTGGTGGTGCCGGTTTTGGCGGCAACGGGGCGGCCGGGTAGGGTGAGCGGACCGTTCGCCGGGAATTCGGGCTGGCGGGAACTGTCGTCTGAGAGGATGCTTGTGACCATGTAGGCGATGCGTGGGTCGAGGGCGGGGGTCGGCTTGGAAACCGGGGGCTTGGTGATGTC
>CAZGZY010000088.1:0-5078 GCA_964530365.1 uncultured Candidatus Saccharimonadales bacterium | reverse complement strand
GGCAATCAGACGCCCCGGCCGCTCTACCGGGTGATGGTGCGACAATCGGCGGACCTTCAGGAACTTCAGCGTAACGTGAATGTTCAGGAAGAAAATGATGGGCAGCGGGAGGTTCGCGATGATGAATACAAACATATGCAAGATATTATACCTGGAATTTGGGGTTTGAGCATCCTATCTGGGCAATGTGGCTCTTAGCCTGGGCCGCTATTAGAATCAACCCTCAAGTGAGGCTCAAGCTCCCCACTTCCCTCCCGGTTCCACACACATTCCGATTGACAAAAGCGCTTATGCATGTTAATATTGTACATTCTTAAATAAAAGGGTATTTCATGACTGAATACACCTTCGCAACCCGCCTCGCGATTCTCCTGCTGACCGATGTCGCGGTTACAATCGCCGACGCTTATATCCCCATGGAGCTCTCGCCCATTCGCCTGATTGGCGCCGGTATCCAACTGATCTTCATGGCCGCGACTATGTTCACGACCGTTCGTTACGTGCTTGAGGATTTTTAGGCGCTCAATTTTCTGCGCACGCTTGACTTGTCCGTAGATAAGTGGGATGGTTGTACCTGCGCGCCTCGGAAACGAGGGAAAATGATCGGAATCAAGGGCCGCTTCGGGCGGCTCAGCACCATGGTAGTCGCGTTACTGGTACTAGCAGCCGCGCTTTCTGGGTGCGCCGTCGGGAAGGCCGCCGTCTCCGTAGGCAAGGGCGTCAACAACGCCCGCAGCGAGTTCCTGCCCACGGGCAACCGGCTTCTGCTCGAGAACAAGATCGATGCAAAATGGGCCAGCGGCCAGACCTTCCAAGCGTTGTTTCTGACCGGCAGCGGGGCGAACGTGTTCGCTTCCGTGCCGATTGATGACACGTTTGGGGGGTGCGAGCCCGTGCTGCGGCTCATCCCGAAAGGCCCGCAGGGAGGCGACCCTACTGAGGCGGACTCGTATTTCGTTCTGTGGGCGATTGACGACTTCGACTACCTCAACCTGCACACCAACATCAACTTCGGGTTGAACCGCAGCTCTAAGGTGGTGCTCGCCAAGGATGTGCCGGAGCTGGCGGCGTTCACGGACAACGCCACTCACACGGCCAATGGGCACCAACCCTCCAAGGCGACGTTCTACTCCGCCCTGAAGGGGGCGTTGAAGGGCGGGAAGTACCCGCGACTCAACGCCATCTGTTCGATCAAGTAATTTCTATTTGTGGCGCGCATGTGGGTGCGGAAGGCCCTTCGGGGCTTTCCGCACTCGCAAACAGAACTAATTTTTAGTGCATGAATATATTGAGGTTGAGGTAGAAGCCCCAGCCGGTGAGGCCAACGACCGCCGCGATGAGCAAGATGGCGTATTCCACCTTCTTGTCGATGGAGAAATGGTCGTGCTGGGCGATAATAATTCCCACAATGAGCCCGAGCGGCACAACCACGTAGCCGTTGTACTTAACCCAGACGGTCCCGAGGATGAAATAAACGAGAATCTTTAAGAAATAGGCGTTATCGGTCTCCCGCGCGCTGGTTTTTTTGATGGCTTTACTCATGCTCGTATTAAACCATAAGCGTGTTCGAGATGCAAAAATGAATTTTACGGGTGGGCATAACGGATGAAACCCGAGCGGATGATACTGCTCGGGTTTGGTTTTGCCCCAGTGGGGCGGGTGCGCCGCTTGGCTTCGGGACTACCCCGAAGTTCCACGGCGCACCCCAGCGATGACTTGGCCGCTCAAACGGCGAGCGGTCGGGGCGTTAGCCCTTCGCGACGTTGTCGGTGAGCATGCCAAACTTGGCTCGCCCGATGCCGACACAAGCCGCGACGTAGGCCGCGACTGTGGCGCCAACGACGAGCGCGCCGGCGCCAACGACAATGGCCCCGCCTGTTGCTAGCCGCCGCGGCCAGCGACGGCTTTCGCGGACGCTCATGACGACCCCTCTCGGGCGGCGGCCTCAGTGGAGGTGCCGGCATCGGGAGCGTCGACGCGGTGGCGACGCCAGAGGAGGCGCAGCAAGGCGGCGGTGGCGACGGCGAACGCACCCGCGGTAGCGGCACGTGCGCCCCCTGACTTGGGTAGAGCCTTCATATTCGAGACCAACTTTCGTGTCCACTCGGCCAGAAGCCGAAAGCCCTCGCGTGTCGAGGACGCATATTATTCTACATCAGCCGTCAAGCGAATCGGGATAATAAAACGTTTTACTTTCGATTTCCGGCGGCAGGAAGCCCAATTTGTGCTCGAAGCCAGGTTCCCATTTGTAGTCTTTGCCATAGTCGAGCTCCTTCATGAGTTTGGTGGGGGCATTGCGCAGATGGAGCGGCACTTCGGCCTCGGGGTGCTCGCGGGCGGCGGCCCCGGCAGCGCCAATGGCGTCGGTGGCGGCACGGCTCTTGGGCGCGAGACTGAGCGCAATGGTAGCGTGGCTGAGAACGAGGCGCCCCTCGGGTAGGCCGATGCGCTCAATGGCCTGGAAGGTGGTGGTGGCTAGCGTAAGCATAGCGTTGTCGGCCAGGCCCACGTCTTCGGAGGCGAAAATAACTAGGCGGCGGGCAATGAACTTGGGGTCTTCGCCGCCTTCGAGCATGCGCGCCAGATAAAACAGGGCCGCGTCAGTGGCGCCGCCGCGCATCGATTTGATGTAGGCCGAGATAAGGTTGTAGTGGTACTCGCCGGACTTGTCGTATTTGAGGCTGGTTTTTTGCATGGCCTGCTTGATGTGCTCGAGGGTGATTCGCCCGCCGGCAATCTCGGCGGCGGTCTCCAGGCCATTGAGCGCCACGCGCGCGTCGCCGGCCGACACCTGGGCCAGGAGCGCCGCAGCGTCGGGGTCAATCTGTTTGCCGGGAATCTGCTTCATGCCCCGGGCGATAATCGCCTCCAACTGCTCGGCCGAGAGCGATTCCAGCACCACCACTCGACTGCGGGAGAGTAGCGGGCCAATAACTTCAAACGACGGGTTCTCGGTGGTGGCGCCAATGAGAATAATCGTGCCCTTCTCGACGTGCGGCAAAAACGCGTCCTGCTGCGCCTTGTTGAAGCGGTGGATTTCATCCACGAACAGTACCGTGGCCTGGCCAAGCCGCTGGCGCTCGGTGGCGCGCTCAATTACCTTTTTGACCTCCGGTAGCCCGCTCGTAACGGCCGAGACCTCCTCAAACGCAAAATCGCCACTACCCGCAATGATGCGCGCCAAGGTGGTTTTGCCGGTGCCGGGCGGCCCCCACAAAATGAGCGAGGTGGGGGTGCCTTGCTTGATCATCGTACGCAAAAACTGCCCCTCGCCTACCACCTGCGCCTGTCCGATGAATTCGCCAAGCGTCGCCGGCCGGACACGGTCGGCCAAAGGGCGCTTAGTTTCGTCGGAAAACAGGTTCATATATTAACTATACGACCTATTCGTCGAATAGGCTCGCTTGGGGCACCGGGCCGAGCGAATCAAGCATTGGCTGCAGGTCGGCGGCGCGGGCGTCAACCATTATGGTTTTATGGCTGGAAGTGTGACCGTGCGTGATAGTGATGAGGCTTTTGGCTACCCGCAGGCATCCCGACAGGTACTTAATTAAGTACTCGTTGGCCTCACCGTCTTTTGGAATGGCCCGGATTTGGGCAAATAACCCGTCGCCTTCGCGCCACAAACCGTCGCGGCGGGCCCCTGGTTTTACTCTAACGACGAGGCGAATCAATACTGTTGGAACCGGGTGTTTTTGGCCGTAACCACGCCAATTTTGATATGGCCGCCTAACGCGGTCGGCCAGCGCAGTTTGGTGGCCGCCAGGCATTCCTTAGCCAGTACTTGGAGCTGCTCAACGCTGGAATCGGTGAAGCGGTGACCGGCCAAAAGGCTCGTGACGGCGGCGGTTGAGCCGGCCGCGACCGCGTCCCCCTCCACGATTTTAAGGTAGAAGTCTTGGGCGGAATCCAGGTAGTACAGGCTGGGCTCCTCGATGTGGCGGATGGGGTCAATGCCGGCAACAACGGCCTCCACCCGCCCGGACAGCTCAGACAGATGCGGGACAAGCTCAATAGTGAGGGCCGCCTGCAGTATCTGCGCCAACCCCGCCGCGCTCATGCCCGCGTCAATTTTGGGCAGCACCACATCCATGACGGCGTGCCGGACAGCCTCAAGGTTGCCGGCGAGCAGGATTACCGCGCGGTTGGGCATGGCGATTAACTGGCCGAACCGACTGGGCCCCTCCGCGGTGGTTTGGGTGTCGGTCGCGACCACCACGGAATCGTGGTTCTTGATTGCTAGAACAAGCGGCATAAGCGAGAATAACTCCTACTATTCCTACACCGTTTATTCTAGCGCTTTATTGACGCGGATTCGAGATGTTTCCGGTCTGAGGGCGAAATATGGGGCTACCGCGAGCTTGCCCAAGCGACGCCGCGATGCTATGGTAGGTGTCCCCTACCGGATAACGCAAGAACTAGCCAAGGAGGCCCAGGTTATGCGTGATTTACGGTCAGAGGTAGTAAACGCGACGGTGAAGTCCATCGCTTCCCGCGCACCGTTCACGATGGACGGGCTGAGCGGCTTCGCGCTCAAACGCGGCCTGAGCTACGCCTTCACCGAGCATGGGTTCCCGGACATCCTGTGGGTTCGCCAATTCCAGGCTGCGCTCGAGGCCCACCAGGCCAAACTCGTGCCCTTCTATGAGCCCGCAACGCCGCTGTTCGGGGCAAACGGGTCCCCGCTTGCGCTCAAGGTGGGCTGGTCGGCGTTCGTAGTGCAGATTGCACTGGAGTCAGGAGACCTGACTGTAGTGCGGTTCGCCCTCGACAACCCCCCGGTATGCTGCCTGATGGAGCCCGGGGCCGCCGGGCCGTCCGAAACTCCCGAGGCTGTCGAAGTCCCCGAGGCCCTCGAAGCCGCCTGAGACCCCACCACCGGTGGCCGGGCAAGAAGCCTAGCTGCGAACCATTTGCCGCCCCGGATGTGCCCACCAGCGCATCCGGGGTGAAGCCGTTTTAGAGCCGCGAGACGGCCGGCGCGCCGGTGTCGGCCATGAGCTGGTTGTCCACGGCGTCGATGGCCGACAGATCGGAAGAGCGTCGGGTTGGGTAAGAGTGTACGGCCGGGTGTAGAT